>DATEEF010000100.1:0-4789 GCA_035281265.1 Steroidobacteraceae bacterium | reverse complement strand
CGCTCGCGACGAGCTCGGTCCCATCCGCCAAGCGAATCCGGTAGGCCGGCTTGTTCGTCGCCCAATGGTTGATGACTCGCGTTCGCACATAGCGCCGGTAATGACCGACCTTCTCGGTCCCATAGATCTCGTCGCCGATCGAGACCTCGGCAAGCGGCTTCATGCGACCGTCGCCCATGAGGATCGGCGTATCCCCCGACACGCAGTAGACGCAGCCATGCTCACATCCGCGGTACGGGTTGACCGACAACTCGAACGGAATGTCCGGCGAGTTGTTGCGGGTGATGACGCCCCGCGCGGGCTCTGGCTGGACCGTCGTCGCGAGGGGCGGCAGCTCCTCGTCGGCGATGCCCCAGCCGTCGTCCACGCGCTCGACCGTGAGTGCCTCGAAGCGACCCGTGCGGTTCGATGCGGCGCCGCGCGTTTTTTCCGGTCTCGGGTGCATACTGTATGGATATACAGCCACGCACCCGATGGGTCAAGAGGGTTTGGTCTCCGGCTCCGGGAAGCGGTCGATGCGGCGCAGGCCGGGGAACCAGCGCATCCAGAGGCCGGCGATCGCGACGCTCGCGAGGCCGCCGACGACGACCGCAGGCTTGAGGCCCCACCACGCCGCCGTGACGCCCGATTCGAACTCGCCGAGCTCGTTCGAGGCACCGATGAAGACCGCATTCACGGCGCTGACGCGGCCTCGAATGCCGTCCGGCGTCTCGAGCTGCACCAGCATGTGGCGGATGTAGACGCTCACCATGTCGGACGCGCCAATGACGATCAGCGCGGCGAGCGACACGAAGAATTCATGCGAGAGGCCGAAGACGACGGTCGCGACGCCGAACACCGCGACGCCCGCGAACATCTTCGTGCCGACGTGGCGCGTGATCGGACGCCAGGCGAGCGTCATCGCGACGACCGCCGCCCCGATGCCGGGCGCGGCGCGCAGCCAGCCGAAGCCGTCCGGTCCGACGTGAAGGATGTCGCTCGCGTAGGCAGGCAGGAGCGCGACCGCGCCGCCGAACAGCACGGCGAAGAGGTCGAGCGAGACGGCGCCGAGGATCACCTTCTTGTGCCACACGAAGCGCAGGCCCTCGAGCAGCGTGTGCCAGCTGTCGGGCGTCTCGGGCCGCGCGGGCTTTTCCGTCTTCACGCCGACGACGAGCAGGAAAGCCGCGGCGAGCAGACCCGCGACCGACGCGTAGACGACGTCCGGTCCCGCGAGGTAGACGAGGCCGCCGATTGCCGGGCCCGCGATGGTCGAGACCTGCCAGGTGCTCGAATTCACCGCGACCGCGCGCGAGAACAGCGAGTTCGGCACGAGGTTCGGCATGATCGCCTGCCCCGCCGGCATCGAGAAGGCGCGGGCGACGCCGAAGACGACCATCACCGCGAAAACCGGCCAGGCGACGGCGAGCCCGGACAGCGTGAACGCGAGCAGCGCGAGCGCGCAGAAGAATTCGAGCGCGATGCAGAGCGAGAGGATCATCGCGCGGTTGTGCCGGTCCGCGATGTGGCCCGCCGGCAGCACGAGCAGCACGAACGGCAGGAACTGCGACAGGCCGATGAGGCCGAGGTCGAGCGGCTTGCCCGTGATCGCGTAGATCTGCCAGCCGACCGCGACCGTCTGCATCTGCACGGCGACCGACGCGAGCAGCCGCGCGGACAGGTACCGCACGAAGCTCGGGTATTCCAGCAGGCGGCTGAGCGGCGCGCCGGTGCTTTCTAGGAACGACATGCGGCGTCAGCGCCCGACGAGCAGGCGCAGCATGCGGCGGAGCGGCTCGGCCGCGCCCCACAGCAGCTGGTCGCCCACCGTGAAGGCGGTGACGTAGTCCTCGCCCATGGCGAGGTGGCGGATGCGCCCGACCGCGATGTCCCGCGTGCCCGTCACGGCGGCTGGCGTCAGGCGCGCTAGCGTGGCGTCGCGCTCGTTCGGCACGATGCGGACCCAGTCGTGCGCATCCGCGATCACGCGCTCCACCTCCGCGATCGGCATGCGCCGCTTCAGCTTGATCGTCACGGCCTGGCTGTGGCAGCGCATCGCGCCGATGCGCACGCAGATGCCGTCGATCGGGACCGGCGCGGACGCAAGGCCCAGAATCTTGTTCCCCTCCGCGCCCGCCTTGAATTCCTCGCGGCTGTAGCCGTTGCCGAGGTCGCGGTCGATCCAGGGCAGGAGGCTGCCCGCGAGCGGCCGCCCGAGCCGCTCGACCGGCATGCCGTCGGCGAAGGCCGCGCTCGCGCGCCGGTCGATGTCGAGGATCGCGCTCGCGGGATCATCGAGCAGATTGCCCGCTGCCCGGTGCAGGTGTCCCATCTGCACGAGCAGCTCGCGCATCTCGCGCGCGCCCGCGCCGGAAGCAGCCTGGTAGGTCATCGTCGTCATCCATTCGACGAGTCCCGCGCGGAAAAGCCCGCCGAAGGCCATCAGCATCAGGCTCACGGTGCAGTTGCCGCCGATCCAGTCGCGACGGCCGGCCGCGAGCGCCGCGTCGATCACCGGCCGGTTCACCGGGTCGAGGATGATCACGGCCTCGTCTTTCAGGCGCAGCTGCGAGGCCGCGTCGATCCAGTGGCCGCGCCAGCCGCGCGCGCGCAACTGCGGGTGCACGGCTTCCGTGTAATCGCCGCCCTGGCAGGAGATCAGGATGTCGCAGCGCGCGAGCGCGTCGAGGTCGTTCGCGTCGGCCACCGTCGCCGCGCCGTGACCGACCGCCGGTGCCGCGGCGCCCGCCTGCGTCGTCGAGAAAAATTCCGGATCGACGAGCGCGAAGTCGCCCTCGTCGCGCATGCGCTCGAGCAGCACGGATCCCACCATGCCGCGCCAGCCGATCAGTCCCGTCCGGGGCAGCGCTGTCATTCACTCGCCTGTTGCACTGCAAAGCGCGCACTATAGCCTGCCGCACCGGGGAGCCCACAATGAGCCAAGAACAACCGCAGCTTTCCGTCCCGCCGGAAGCCGAATGGGGACCGACATTCGATGTCGGGCGCGCGACCGACGCGTACATCGCGACGATTCCCGCGGCCGACCGCGAGAAGTCCGACGACTACTACGAAGGCGGCTACTGGATCGAGGCCTGGGGCACGCTGATCACCGTCGGGCTGTGCGTCCTCCTGCTCCGGCTCCGGTTCGCCGCGCGGCTGCGCGATTTCGTCGCCGCGCGCGGACGCGGCCCGTGGCTGCAGTCGCTCGTCGTGGCGGCGGGCTTCTTCCTCGCGCTCTCGATCCTGTCGCTGCCCTGGGCGCTCTACACCGACTACAGCCGCGAGCACGACTACGGCATGTCGAACTACACGCTGGGCGGCTTCATCGGCGAGTGGGCGCTGATGACCGCGATCAGCGTCGCCGTCCTCGCGCTCGCCGTGTCAGGCATCTACCGGCTGGTCAGCCGCGTGCGCGAGGGCTGGGTGCTCTGGGCGACGGCGATCACCGCGGTCTTCATCCTGTTCATCTTCACCGTCCAGCCGGTCGTGCTCGATCCGCTGTTCAACGACTACAAGCCGCTGCCGGACGGCGAGGTGCGCGATTCCATCCTCGCGCTCGCCCGGGAGGCCGAGGTACCGGTCGACGACGTGTACTGGTTCGACGCCTCGAAGCAGACCAAGCGCATCAGCGCGAACGTTGCCGGGCTCGGCGGCACCGCCCGCATCGCGCTCAACGACAACCTGCTCAACGGCACGTCGCTGCCCGAGATCCGCGCCGCGATGGGACACGAGATGGGCCACTACCGGCTCAACCACGGGATCAAGCTCGGCATCGGATTCACGCTCGTGCTGGGCATCGGCTACTTCGCGATCAGCCGCGTCTTCGGCAGGCTGCAGCGCCGGCACGGCGACCGCTTCGCCATTCGCGACATCGCCGACCCCGCGGGGCTGCCGCTCGCCTTCGCGATCTTCGCGGTCGTCATGTACCTGCTGACGCCGTTCACCAACTCGATGGTCCGGGTCGCCGAGGTCCAGGCCGACGCTTTCGGGCTCGATACCGCGAAGGAGCCGCACGGCTTCGCCTCCGTCGCCATGCGGCTGAGCACCTACCGCAAGCTCGAGCCCGGCGCGCTCGAGGAAGTGGTCTTCTACGATCATCCGAGCGGACGAGCGCGCGTGGAGCGCTCAATGCGGTGGCTGCAGGAACACCCTCCAGCGCGTTAGCGTGCGCGTGGCGGAGTATTTACCGGCTCGGGGTGAGGCCGGTTGGTACCAGCGCGAGGAGTTCGTCGCTCGCGATGACGGACTTGGCGGCCGCGATGTCGGGCGCGAACAGGCGGTCGTGGTCGTAGAAGGCGACCTGCTTGCGGAGCAGCGCGTGGGCCTGCTCGAGCGCTGTGCTCGACGTGAGCGGCCGGCGGAAATCGATGCCCTGCGCGGCCGCGAGCAGCTCGATTGCGAGCACGCCGCGCGTGTTCTCCGCCATCGGCGCGAGGCGACGCGCGGCGAAGGTCGCCATGCTGACGTGATCCTCCTGGTTCGCGGAGGTCGGCAGGCTGTCCACCGAGGCCGGGTGCGCGAGCGACTTGTTCTCGGAGGCGAGCGCCGCCGCCGTCACCTGCGCGATCATGAATCCCGAGTTGAGCCCGCCCTGCTTCACGAGGAAGGCCGGGAGCTGGCTCAGGCTGTCGTCGATCAGCATCGCGATGCGCCGCTCGGAGAGCGCGCCGATCTCGGCGATCGCGAGCGCGAGGTTGTCGGCTGCGAAGGCGACGGGCTCGGCATGGAAGTTTCCGCCCGACAGCACGTCTCCCTCCTTGCCGAACACGAGCGGGTTGTCCGAGACGCCGTTCGCCTCGAGCAGGAGCGT
>DATEEF010000099.1:0-8742 GCA_035281265.1 Steroidobacteraceae bacterium | reverse complement strand
CTTGTAGAAGAAGTTCGGCAGGTCCGCGGTCAGCGCGAAGGACACCCAGTTGATGACGGGCTTCTGCACCGCCGCGGCCTTGAAGCGCTCGGTCGAGCCGACGATCCAGGCGGTGAGCACGCCGCCGCCGCTGCCGCCCGTTACGAAAAGCCGCTCGCCATCGACGCCGCCACGAGCGATCGCCGCATCGACGGCGGCCATCAGGTCGTCGTAGTCGCGACCCGGGTAGGCGTGGTGGATGAGGTTGCCGAACTCCTCGCCGTAGCTGGTGCTGCCGCGCGGGTTGGAGAAGAGCACGTTGTAGCCCGCGGCCGCATAGAGCTGCAGCTCCGCCGCGAAGCGCGGCCCGTAGTTAGCGAACGGGCCGCCGTGGATCTCGAGAATGAGCGGATACTTCTTCGCCGGGTCGTAGCCGGGCGGCCGGATCAGCCAGCTCTGCACGCGACGGCCGTCCACCGGCGTCGTGCTCCAGATCTCTTCGACGCGCCCGAGCTCGCGCCCCGCGAAGAGCTCCGCATTGAGGCGCGTCAGGCGGCGCGGCTTGCCGCCGTCCACGAGGCCGACCTGCGCGGGTTCGAGCGGGTCGTTCGCGCTGTAGGCAATCGTGCCGTCGCGCGACACGCTGAACGAGCCGCCGCCGTAGGGCCGTGACCAGCCCTCTCCGCCGAGGTCGTCGACGAGGTTCGTGACGCGGCCGGAAAGGTCGGACTCGGCGATGCGCGTCGTGCCCTGGTCGTCGTACTGGAAGTAGATCCGCCGGCTGTCGCGGCTCCAGGCCGGGTTCTGCACGTCGCGGTCGAGATCGGAGGCGAGCTCGCGAACCTCGCCGTTGTCGCGGCGCATGACGTACAGTCGCGCGCGCTGGTAGCCCTGGTAGGCGTCATCGAAGCCCGTGTAGGCGATGTACTTGCCGTCCGGCGAAGCGGCGGGATCCGTATCGGGGCCGAAGCGCTTGGTGAGCGCGCGGATCGCACCGGTCGCGATGTCGACCGCGTACACCTCGCTGTCGCCCGGGACGAGGTCGGCATTCTCGTGGCGGTTGGCCGAGACCAGTATCTCGGAGCCGTCGGCCGCCCAGGCGACGCCGTCGTGGTCGAAGGCGCCCTGGGTGAGCTGGCGCGCCGTGCCGCCGTCGGCAGACACGACGAACAATTGCGCGAACGCGTCCGGCAGGAAACCCTCTCCGTCGGCGCGATACACCATGCGGTCGATCGCCTTGAGCGGCTCCGCCCACTTCGCGTCCTGGGGTTTCTCCGGCAGCGTCACCTTGAGCGGCTCGCGCTTCTCGGGCACGCGCATGACGAAGGCGAGGTGGCGGCCGTCGGGCGACCACGCGAGCCGCGCCGGCGCGTCGAGCAGGTTCGTGACGCGGGCGGTGACGCCCTGCGCGAACCAGTACATGTGGATCTGCGCGCCGTCGCCGTCCGCGGAGACGAAGGCGAGGCGCTTGCCGTCCGGCGACCAGCGCGGGCTCGCCTGGCTGGCGTTGCCGCCCACGAGCGGGCGATGGTTGCCGCCGTCGCGGTCGACCAGCCAGATCATCCGGCGTCGCGTGTCGCTCTTGATGTCGAACGACTGGCGCACGTACGCCACCTGCGTCCCGTCAGGCGAGATGCGCGGATCGCTCGCCCACTCGAGCGCGAACACGTCCATGGGCGAGAACGCCGGCTTCGCAGCGACGGCCGGGAGCGCGGCCAGGGCGGCGAGGATGAGGGCGGCGGTTCGGTACGGCATCGCGGGCTCCTGGCTACGGGGCGGGGCGGCCATGCTACCCTAGCGCCCCGTTTTTTTGGACGGTGCCGTGGACGGTGCCGGGTCGAACTTACCGAACATTTGTGATCGGCCAAATGTTCGGTAAGTTCGACCCGGCACCGACAGACCGACATACCGACAGACCTTCAAAAATATGCTGCAGACCATTCATGACCGGCTGAAGGGCATCTTCGCGATCGCGATCCTGGTCGCGCTCGGCGTCGTCTTCGTGTTCTGGGGCATCAACTTCAGCACGGATTTCGGCGGGTTCACGCGGGCCCGCGGCATCGAGGTCAACGGGCGCGAGGTGCCGGCCGAGGAGGTGCGCCAGAACTACCAGGACCAGCTGTCGCGCATGCAGGCCGCATTCGGCGAGGCCGGCGTGCCCGACGAGATGCGCACCGCGATGCAGCAGCGGGTGCTCGAGCAGGCCGTCCGCACGGAGCTCATCCGGCAGCGCACGCGCGAGCTCGGCTTCGAGGCGACCGACGCCGAGGTGCTCGAGGCGATCGGCCAGGTGCCGGCCTTCCAGGTGGACGGGAAGTTCTCGCCGGATGCGTACCATGCGGCGCTGCGCTCCATCAACATGTCGCCGGAGCGCTTCGAGTCCGAGCAGCGCGAGTACGTGCTGGCGCGGCAGCTCGACCGCGGGCTGTACAGCTCCGCCTTCGTGCTGCCCGCCGAGCTCGAGCGGCAGACCGCGCTCATCGGCGAGACGCGCACGCTCGGCTGGGTCGCGATCCCCGCGCGCGAATTCGAGCAGGAGGTCGTGCTCGACGACGCCGCCATCGCCGCCTACTACGAGGCGAACAAGTCGCGCTACATGTCCGAGGAGCAGGCGACCGTCGAATTCGTGGAGCTCGACATCGAGGCCTACGCCGCCCGTGCCGACGTGAGCGAGGCGGCCCTGCGCGCGTACTACGAGGAGAACAAGGCGCGCTACACGCAGGCGGGGCGCCGCCACGCCCGGCACATCCTGTTCGCGGCGGGCAACGACGATGCCGCAGCCGAGGCGAACGCGAAGCGCGCCTACGAGCGCGCGGCCGCGGGCGAGGACTTCGCGAAGCTCGCGCGCGAGCTGTCCGAGGACCCGGGCTCGAAGGAGTCGGGCGGCGACCTCGGCGAGGCGGAGCGCGCCGACTTCGTCGGGCCCTTCGCGGATGCCGTCTGGAGCATGAAGCCCGGCGAGATCCGCGGGCCGGTGAAGACCGAGTTCGGCTGGCACGTGATCAAGCTCGAGAGCGCTTCCCCGGAAGTCACGAAGAGCTTCGAGGACGTGCGCGCCGAGCTCGAGCAGGAATACCGCCGCAACCAGGTCGAGAAGGCCTTCGGCGACGCCCAGG
Source organism: Steroidobacteraceae bacterium (assembly GCA_035281265.1). GTDB lineage: Bacteria > Pseudomonadota > Gammaproteobacteria > Steroidobacterales > Steroidobacteraceae > SCUD01. Next base: position 5,647 of record DATEEF010000099.1, on the reverse strand, counting down.
AAGAGCTCGACGCCGCCGCGTTCGAGGCACAGGGCGACTTGAGCGCCGTGGCGGCGAAGCTGAACCTGCCGGTGAAGCGCATCGAGCGCTACACGCGGGCCGGCAGCGTCGAGCTCGGCTCGTCACCCAGGGTCACCGAGGCCGTGTTCTCGCCGGAGGTCGTCGCAGGCCGGGAGCTGCGCACGGTCGAGCTCGCGCCCGGCAAGGTGGTCGCGCTCGGCGTCACCGCGCACGAGCCCGCGCGCGAGAAGCCGCTCGCGGAGGTACGCGCGGAAGTGACGGAATCCGCGCGCCTCGAGGCCGCCGGCAAGCTTGCCGCCGAGCGCGCGAAATCGCTCGTCGCCGAGCTGGACAACGGCGCGGCCTGGAGCACGGCGATCGCGCGCTGGGCCGGCGAGGCCGCGACGCAGCTTCCCAAGCCGAGCAGCCGCCAGGAAGCCGCAATTCCCGCGGAGATCAGGGAGGCGGCGTTCCGCGCGCCGCGTCCCGCGGGCGGCAAGCCGGCCTACGGCACGGCCACGCTCGCGAACGGCGATGCCGCGATCTGGACCGTGACCGCCGCCGAGCCCGGCAAACTCGAGCCCGCCTCGACCGATGTCGGCCGGCAAGCGCGCGACCAGGCGCGCGACCGGATGGCGATGACGGACGCGACCGTCTACATCTCCGCGCTGCGTGCGCGCTCCGAAATCGACGTCAATCCGCAACTGTTCGAATAAGCGAACCGCAATCGTGCGCAACCGCGCGCGGGGCGCGGGGTTCCCTCGCTCGCGCCGGAACTTGATGCGCTCGCTCGGGACCCCGCAAGCCCCGCGCTCAGTTGCGCGCTATTCCGGGAAGCTCATCCCGACGTGTGAGTAGCCGGCGTCCACGTAGAGCGTCTCCCCGGTGATGCCGGCCGCGAGGTCGGAGCAGAGGAAGGCGGCCGCGTTGCCGACGTCCTCGATGGTCACGTTGCGCTTGAGCGGCGACACCTGCTCGACGTGGTGCAGCATCTTGCGGAACCCCGGAATCCCGGCCGCTGCCAGCGTCTTGATCGGCCCGGCCGAGATCGCGTTGACGCGGACATTCCGGGCGCCGAGGTCCGCGGCGAGAAAGCGCACATTGGCCTCCAGGCTCGCCTTGGCGAGGCCCATGACGTTGTACGCGGGAATCGAGCGCACCGCGCCCAGGTAGGAGAGCGTGACGATCGCGCCCGCGCGCCCCTCCATGAGCGGCAGCGCGCCGCGGGCGAGCGCGGTCAGGCTGTAGCTCGACACATCGTGGGCGACCGCGAAATTCTCGCGCGTCGTCGCCTCCACGAACCCGCCGGTGAGCGCCTCGCGGGGCGCGAAGGCGACCGAGTGCACGAGGATGTCGAGCGACTGCCAGTCGGCCTTGAGGCGCGCGAATGCCGCGTCGATCTCGGCATCGACGCCGACGTCCATCGGCATCACGAGCCTCGAGCCGAACTCGCCCGCGAGCTCGACCACCCGGTCCCTGATGCGCTCGTTCTGGTAGGAGAACGCGAGCTCGGCGCCTTCGCGGCGCATGGCCTGCGAGATGCCGTACGCGATGGAACGATCGGTCGCCAGCCCCACGATCAGGGCTTTCTTGCCTGCCAGGAACCCCATGCCTTCCCTCCAGAAATAAAGGGGACGGTCACCTTTAACGTCCCTCAAAGGTCATGCAGACACGGCCACTTCGTTAAAGGTGACCGTCCCCTTTATTTCTAGCCGCCGACGTTGCCTCCCCCGACGTGGATCGTCAGGGACTGGCCCGCGCGCAGTGACGTGCTGCGCCCCATGTTATTCCAGGCCTGCAGCTCGCGGACGGTGACCTCGAAGCGACGGGCGATCCCCGACAGCGTGTCGCCGCGACGGACCTTGTACCTGACCTTGCCGTCCGCGGCGGCGACCTGCTGCGTGCCGCCGGACGAAGCCGCCTCGGCCGCGCTCCCGCCGCTGCCCGCCACCTGCAGGCGTTGTCCCGGCCGCAGCAGGGCCTTCGTCGAGACGTGGTTCATCCGCGCGAGCTGGGACACGCTCATCCCGTAGCGCCTCGAGATGCTCCAGAGCGACTCGCCGCTCTTCACGCGGTGCACGCGCCGTTCCAGGTCGGATCCGAGTCCCGCGCGCAGCTGCGACACGTCGCCCGCCGGCACCCAGAGCTCGTCACCCGGCTCGAGGCCCGCGCGCTTGCCGGCATTCATGCGGTCGACGAAGTTTTCGGGCACCTTGTACTGGCCCGCGATGGAGGTGAACGACTCGCCGGGCGCCACCGTGTGGATGGCGAGGCGCGCGCGGGCATTCCCGTCGAGCATGGCCAGCTTTTCGGCAAACCCGTCGGCGACCACCTCGGGCACGAGCACGCGGTGCGGGCCCTCGGGGTCCGTGATCCAGCGGTTCCACGACGGGTTGAGGGCATGCAATTCCTCGGTATCGACGCCCGCCAGCTCGGCCATCAGCCGCAGGTCCACCGGGCCGCCGGTCGGCACGATGCGGAAGTAGGGCGTGTCCGGGATCGGCGGCAGGTAGAAGCCGTAACGCTCGGGCTCGCGCACCATCCGCGCGAGCGCGACGAGCTTCGGCACGTAAGCGCGCGTCTCGGCCGGCAGCGACAGCGAGAAGAAGTCGGTCTTGCGCCCCAGCGCCGCGTTGCGGTTGATCGCGCGCTGCACGTTGCCGGTCCCGTAGTTGTACGCGGCGATCGCGAGGAACCAGTCGCCGCCGAAGCGGTCGCGCAGCTGCGTCAGGTACTCGAGCGCACCGCGGGTCGACTCGACCACGTCGCGCCGCTGGTCCTGGTAATAGTTGCGCCTGAGGCCGTAGCGCTCGCCCGTCGGCGCGATGAACTGCCACAGGCCCGAGGCATGCGCGCGCGAGTACGCGAAAGGATTGAACGCGCTCTCCACGACGGGCAGCAGCGCGAGGTCCCCCGGCAGGCCCTGCGCCTCCACCTCGTCCACGATGTAGTGCAGGTAACGCTGCGCGCGCCCGAACACGCGCGCGAGGTAATCGGGATTCCGCTGCAGCCACTCGATCTCGCGGTCGACGCGCGGATGATCGACCTGCGGCAGCGTGAGCGCGCCGCGAACGCGCGCCAGGACGTCGCCGTGGATTACGGCCGGGGCGAGCGGCTCGACGGCGGGCGCCTCGGCCTCCAGCTCCTCGGGCGGCGCCTCCGGCGCCTCCGCTTCGTCCGGGAACGCGACCTCGTCCGGTTCGCTCGCGACCCTCTCGGCTGCAGGCGGTGCGGGCGTTGCGGGCGGCGCGGATGCGCAGCCGGCGGCCAGCAGGGCCGCCGCAAGGAGGGTCACCAGGATCCGGATGCGCGCGTCAATCATCGGAACGTGTCCTTCCAGCTGCGGATTTCGGCAAACACGGCCACCGGGGTGGGGAGCGTCCTGCCCGCCCGCCGCTCGGCCGATGATTTGACATCTTCATTCCGGCACCGCAGAAAAGGATTGACGCGCTTCTCAAGCTCGATCGTCGAGGGCAGCGAAGGCAGGTCCCGCGCCCGCAGCGCCGCCACCCGTTTGACATAGTCCATTATGGCCGAGTTGGCGGGCTCCACGGCGAGTGCGAACCTTAAATTGGCCTCCGTGTACTCGTGGCCGCAAAAAACGCGGGTCTCGTCCGCTAATGCGGCCAGCCTGTCGAGCGATGCCAGCATCTGGCCGGCCGTGCCCTCGAACAGCCGACCGCAGCCCGCGCTGAACAGCGTGTCCCCGCAGAACACGACGCCGTGGCCGCAGTAGGCGATGTGGCCGGCCGTGTGGCCGGGGATGTCCAGTACGTCGAACTCGAGCCCGAGCTCCGGCAGCCGCGCGCGTTCGCCGTGGGCGAGTTTCTGCACGCCGTCGGGCATGCGCTCGCGGGCGGGCCCGAAGGCGCGCGCGCCGGTCGCGGCGATGAGCGCGGGCACGCCCCCGGCGTGGTCGGCGTGGTGGTGCGTCACGAGGATCGCCGCAAGCGACAGCCCGCCGTCCGCGAGCGACTCGAGTACGGGTGCCGCGTCGCCGGGATCCACCACCGCGACGGCGCGGGGATCGGTGGCGCCGCGGACCATCCAGATGTAGTTGTCGCTGAATGCGCGAATCGGCCGGATATCGAGCATGCGCGAGTGTAACTGGCCGCCCCGGCGCGACGGCGGTTATGCTTTGCGGATGGCCCACGAGACCCGCGACCTGGAGGCCTGGCTCGCCGGCCCGCTCGGCAGCTTCCTGCTCGAGCAGGAGCGCGCGGTCGTTGCCGCGACGCTCGAATGCGCCTTCGGCCTGCACTGCCTGCAGGTCGGGGCCTGGGGCCCGCATGACACCTTCCTCGCCAGCGCGCGCACACGCCGCGCGGCGCTCGTGACGAGCCGGCCGGTCGAGGGCGCCGCCCTCGTGGCGGAGCCGGCGGCGCTCGCGCTCCAGTCGGACAGCGTGGACGTGATGCTGCTGCCGCACACCCTCGAGTTCGCGCCGGACCCGCACGAGGTCCTGCGGGAGGCCGCACGCGCGCTCGCGGGCGAGGGCGAGCTCGTGGTGCTGGGCTTCGAGCCGCTCGGCAGCTGGTCGCTGCGCAGCAGCTTCACGCGAGGCGGCTGCCCGCCGGGGATCGTCCGCACCATCCCGGCCGCGCGGCTCGCGGACTGGCTGAAGCTCGTCGGCTTCGAGGTCGGTGCGGCCGAGCGATACCTCTATGCGCCGCCGATCCGCGGCATCCGCACGGCGCGCGCGCGCGGCTTCCTCGAGCGGCTCGGCCGGCGCGCCTTTCCGCGCCTGTCCGGCGCCTACCTCCTGCACGCACGCAAGCGCGTGCATTCGATGACACCGGTCCGGCTGCGCAAGCGGCTTCGCACCGCGGTCATCGGCCGCCTCGCCGAGCCGGCCGCGCGGCGCGTCTCTTGAGCCGCGTCGAGGTCTTCACCGATGGCGCCTGCCGCGGGAACCCGGGCGCCGGGGGCTGGGGCGCGGTGCTCCGCTACCGCGGGCGCGAGCGCGAGCTGTACGGCGGCGAGCCCGGCACGACGAACAACCGCATGGAGCTCACCGCGGCCATCCGTGCGCTCGAGGCGCTGCAGCGCCGCTGCAAGGTGTCGCTCTACACCGATTCGCAGTACGTGCGCGACGGCATCACGACCTGGATCGCGGAATGGAAGCGCCGCGACTGGCGCACGGCGGACCGCAAGCCCGTGAAGAACCAGGACCTGTGGCAGCGCCTCGACGCCCTGGCCGAGTCGCACGACGTCGAATGGCACTGGGTGCGCGGGCACGCCGGCCATCCCGAGAACGAGCGCGCGGATGCGCTCGCCAACCGGGGCATCGACGAGCTCCTGCAATCCGCCCCGCCGTGAGCGGGCGCGTCGACCTCGGCGCCGCGTTGACGCGGGGCATCGTCGGCACCGCGGGCCTGCGCGCGGCGCAGGCCGTGCTCACGCTGCTGACCGCCGTCGTGCTCGCCCGCCTGCTGGCCCCCGAGGGCTACGGCGCGTACTCGTTCGCGATAGCGATCGTCGCCTTCCTCGCGATCCCGTCCGAGCTGGGGGTGCCCGGTCTCGCGGTGCGCGAGGTCGCCGTCGCAAGTTCGCGCGGCGACTGGCCGCGCATGCGGGCATTCATCGCCTGGTCGCACCGCAACGTCGCCGCGGTCAGCCTCGGCGTCGTGCTCGCCGCCGCGTCCGT
>DATEEF010000098.1:0-14378 GCA_035281265.1 Steroidobacteraceae bacterium | reverse complement strand
CGATCCGAGAGGAAATAGAGCGTGAGCCCGTCCCTCGACCAGCGGGGGCTCCAGGCGCTCGGGACCGCCGCGGTCACGACGCGCGGCGCCCCGCCCGCGACCGGCACCACGAAGATCTGCTTGTCGAGCACGTAGGCGACCTGCCTGCCGTCGCGCGAAATCGCGACGCTCGACGGACTCTTCACGGCCTCGATGTCCTCGAGGCCCAGCTTGCGCGGCGCCTGCGAGGCAGGTGCTTCGGCTGCCAACGAGAGCCCAGCGAAAGCCCAGCTCGCGACGAGTGCTGCCGCGCGTGTCCCCGGCCTCATGGCTTCTTGACCCCGCGGCCCGGATAAGCGCCCGTCGACTTGCCGTCCTGCCAGACGGCGACGCCATTGACCCAGACGCGATCGATGCCGACCGAGAGTGCCTTGGGATCCTCGAAGGTCGAGCGGTCGGCGACCGTGGCGGGATCGAACAGCACGAGATCCGCATACGCACCCGGCCGGATCGTGCCGCGGTCGGCGATGCCGACGTTCGCCGCCGAAAGGCCGGTCATCTTGCGGATCGCCTCTTCGAGTGTCAGCAGCTTGCGCTCGCGGACGTACTCGCGCAGGACCTTGGTGAACGCGCCGCGCCCGCGCGGGTGCAGGCTGTCGAGCGAGCCGTCCGAGCAGATGGCGGCGTAGGGCCAGACGATGAGCGCGTCGATGTCCTTCCCGATCATGCCCCGGCCCATGATCGACTGGCTGTCGTTCTCGCCCTGCGAGCGCGCAATGAGGTCCATGAGCTCGACCGCCGGATCCGTTTTCTTCGCCGCGGCGATCTCCGCCAGCGACTTGCCGACCAGCGCCGGCTCCGGGCTGTAGTCGGTCAGGATGATGCCATCCGCCGGCGTCACGTGGTCGAGGACGAACTGCGCCACCTCGCGATCCTTGAAATCGCGCTTCGGAAACAGGACGGTCAGGTCGGAATGCCAGTACTCGTACGGATAGATGTCGCCGGTGACGTCGACGCCTTCCTCGCGGGCCTTGTCGAGGATCCCGAGCAGGCGGGCGCTCTGGCCCCACCAGTCCTTCATGGCGAGCTTCATGTGCGTGACTTCGACGGGAATCTTCGCCTCGCGGCCGATGCGCACGATCTCGTCGATCGCGGCCCAGAACTCGCGGTCCTCGCTGCGGACGTGGCTGATGTAGCGGCCACCCGTCTTCGCCGCTTCCTGCGCGAGCGTCACAACCTCTTCGGTTGCCGAATAGATGCCCGGGTCGTACTCGAGCCCGGTCGCGAGGCCGAGCGCGCCGGCGGCCATGCCGTCGGCGACGCCCTCGCGCATCGTCTCCACTTCCTCGGGCGTCGCATGGCGCCGGTAATCGTCCTTGCCCATCGCGCCCGTGCGCAGGGTGCCGTGACCGACGTAGGTTGCGACGTTGACGGCGACGGGCGTTGCCTCCATCCGCTCGAACAGCTCGCGCACCGGGTAGGTCATCGACCCGTCCTGACCGGCGACGATCGTCGTGATGCCCTGGCTCACGACGGGTGTGGCGTCGCGCATCTCGAACAGGCCGTCCTCGTGGTGGCTGTGAACGTCGATGAAACCCGGCGCCAGCACATGGCCGCCGGCGTCGACGACCTGTTCGCCGCGCTTCGGCTCGAGGTCGCCGACCTCGACGATGCGATCGCCGTCGATGCGGACGGCGCCGGCGCGCGCGGGACTGCCGGTCCCGTCGACGATCGAGGCATTCACGATGAGCGTCGAGCTGACCGGTTCGGGGGCGCAGCCGGAGACCAGGGCCGCGAGCACGGCTGCGAGCGCGTGTGTGGTTCTTGCGTGTCTCACTCGAACGACTCCTTGATCCGCTTGAACGGGAGACCGCGCAGGCCCGGCGACCAGTAGACGAAGCGCTCGGCCTCGCCCGTGCCTGGCTCGAACCGCAGCTTCAGGGAGCTGCCGGCGGCGTTGAATTCCTGCGCCTTGCCCGGCTTCAGTACCAGGCCCTTCGCGCAGGTCTCGAGGACGAGCTTGCCGCTGCGCTCGTCGATCACGCAGCGCGCGTCGGCTTCCTCGCTGAAGTAGGCGCCGGCATAACGCGAAAGCTCACCCGGCACCCATTCCGCGGCCGCGGGTGCCTCCTCCGCCTCCGGTTCCTCCGCTTCCGGCGGGCCGAGCTTGTCCTCGAGGAAGATCTCCGCGACCGATGTCGCGAGGTCGCCGGTGTCTGCCTCCGCACGGTTGCACAGAACGATCACCGAGAAATGCTCGCTCGGGACGCGCGTGATCTGGGAGCGATAGCCGACCCAGGACCCGCCGTGGCTGATCCACGTGAGGCCGCGCGACACCTTGACGCCGAGGCCGCCGCCGTAGCCCGTGGATTCCCCGGAGTTCAGGCGCCCCACCGCGTACATCTCGTCGATCAGGCCGCGCCCGCCCAGCTTCGCCGTGTAGAAGTTCTCGTCCCAGAGCGCAAGGTCGTGCAGGTCGCTGTGCACCTGGCCGTCGCCCACCTGCTCCCAGCCGGTCTCGTCGATGACGAATCCCCGGTCCTCGCGCCGGTATCCGCGCGCGAGCGCGGCGATGCCGTCCGGGTAGCTGTCGACGATGCTCGTATTCTTCATGCCGAGCGGGTCGAAGATCCGCTGCTTCGAGAACTGCGCGAGCGACTGCCCGCTCACCCGGGCGATCACGACGCCGAGCAGGAAGTAGCCCGTGTTGCTGTAGTCGAACTCCACGCCGGGCTTCTCGTTCGGCGCCGACTGCCGCGCCAGCGCCTGTATCGTCTCGTGGATCGTGGTCCCGTCCGCGTCGCCGCGTCCTTTCATCGTCAGCAGCTCGATGTAGTCGCGCAACCCTCCGGTGTGGTGCACGAGGTGGCGCAGCGTGACGCCCTCCGAGCTCTTCGCGATCTCGGGAACGTACCTGGCCACCGGGTCGTCGAGCTTCAGCTTGCCATCCTGCTGGAGCAGCAGCAGCGCGAAGGTCGTGAACTGCTTGGAAACGGACGCCAGGTTGAAGACGGAGTGCGTATCGAGCGGCTTGTTCCTGGCGAGGTCCGCGAGCCCGAAGGCCGCGGCGTGGGCGATCGCGCCGTTCTGCAGCACGGCGACCGTGCAGCCGGGCTCGCCCTCCTTGACGTATGCGGTCACGACTTCCGCGATGGCGCGATCCGCGGATTCATCGGCGGCGATCGCGAAAGCGGCGGAAAGCGCGAGCGCGCCTCCGGCGAGAATGCGGGCGAATGGGGCTGGCATGGGCAGACCTGCGCGTCAGGACAAGCTGCCGATTTTCATTCAAACTGTTCGGATAGCGCAACGGCAGGCCCTGCATGATCGCGAGCCCCTACCTCCTCTTCCTCGGCGACGCGCCCGACATCGCGACCGCGAAGACTGCGGCGGGCATCCGCCAGTGGCGCGGCGAGCTGTGCGCAGGGCAGCTGCGCTTGCCGGGCTGCCGCGTCGACCTCGGCCTGCCTGACCTCACGCCGCGCGAGGCGCAAGCGCGCGGAATCCGGACTCTGATCATCGGCATCGCGAACGACGGCGGCTTCATTGCGCCGCACTGGGTACCCTCGATAGTCGGCTCACTCGAGGCCGGCCTCGATGTCGCGTCGGGCCTGCACGAGCCGCTCGCGGGCGTGCCGGAAATCGCCGCCGCGGCGCAGCGCACGGGCCGGCAGCTCATCGAGGTCCGCCAGCCAGCGGAATCCTTCATGCCGGGAACGGGCCGCAAGCGCAGCGGCCTGCGCCTCCTCACCGTGGGCACGGACTGCGCCGTCGGCAAGAAGTACACGGCCCTCGCGATCGAAAAGGAGCTGCGGCGGCGGGGCGTCGATGCCGACTTCCGCGCCACCGGCCAGACCGGCATCTTCATCTCGGGCCGCGGCATCGCGGTGGATTCGGTCGTGTCGGATTTCGTGTCGGGGGCCGCGGAATGGCTGTCGCCGGCTGCTGCACCGCAACATTGGGACGTGATCGAAGGGCAGGGCTCCCTCTTCCACCCGGCCTACGCGGGCGTGACGCTCGGCCTGATCCATGGCAGCCAGCCGGACGTGATGGTGCTCTGCCACGACTTCGGGCGCACCGGCATCGCGGATTACGAGGGTTACGCAATTCCCTCGTACGAGGCCTGTTTCGAGGCTTATCTCGCCGCGGCCCGGCTCACGAACCCCGCGGCCCGCTTCGCGGGCGTCAGCCTCAATACCTCGTCCGTAGACGAGGCCGCGGCTCGCCGTGCCGTTGCCGACGTCGCGGCGCATACTGGCCTCCCCTGCTGCGACCCGATCCGGCATGGCGTTGCAGTCATCGTGGACCGCATACTGAAGGCACCATGAAAACCCTCGTGCATGCGCTGATCGAATGGCCGCGCGATGTCGCGCGGCATATCACCTGGCTCGGGCCCCTATTCGCGCGCATCGTGACCGGCTGGGTCTTCCTCTGGACGGGCTGGGGCAAGCTGACGCACCTGCCGCTCGTCATCCAGAACTTCGAGGGCTGGGGCATACCAGCGCCGGAAGTGTTGGCGCCGTTCGCGTCGGGCGCCGAGTTCGTCTGCGGTATCCTGCTGCTCGCGGGGCTCATGACGCGCATCGCGGCCGGCGCGCTCGCCGTCGTCATGATCGTCGCCATCGACGCGGTCACGGGACCCGAGGCGGCCTCCCTGCTCGACTTCCTCGGCCTCGAGGAGACGATGTACCTCGCGCTCTTCCTGTGGCTCGCCATCGCGGGTGCGGGACCGGTGTCCCTGGATGCGGCCCTCGAGCGTCACCCGCCGCACATGGGCGGAGCACCGCACGCCTGACGCGCGGGCTTCTGCTCATCCGACAGACTGCGCGCGCCGGCCACCGTCACGATGGGCCTCGACCAGTCACCGGGCGAGGCAACGCGACATGAAGTGCGAGATCTGCGGCAACGAGTACGACAAGTCCTTCGAAGTGATCAAGAGCGGCCAGCGGCACGTGTTCGACAGCATGGAATGCGCGATCCAGGGCATCGCGCCGGTCTGCGACTTCTGCGGGGTGCGGATCGTCGGACACGGCATGGAAGCGCGCGGCAAGTTCTACTGTTGCGCCCACTGCGCCAAATCGTCGGGGCAGCCGCAGATGAAGGACCGCGTGGCCTGAGGGCCGCCGGGGCCGCGTGCGCGGCCATCGCGTACACTCCGCTTTGCCGTCGGCAGGCTCCGACGCGAACGCGGGGACATCGATGGGCGACTTCAGCGTCACGGCCGGCCAGTTCACGGAATGGCTGCGTGCCTACCAGGCCGCCTGGGAAGGGCGCGACCCGGCGGCTGCGGCGAAGCTTTTTACCGACGACGCCCGTTACCACTGGACGCCGCTCGTGCCTCCGCAACAGGGTCCGGGGGAGATAGCCGCGGTCTGGGCGTCGGCCGTCGCCGGACAGCGCGACATCCGGTTCACTTATGACGTCTTCGGCGTGTCGGGAGCCACCGGCATGGCGACCTGGCGTGCCGATTTCACGCGCCTGCCGGACCAGTTCAAGGTGCGAATCGAGGGCGTGCTGTCGGCTGAATTCGGCGCGGCAGGGAAGTGCCGCGTCTTCCGCGAGTGGTGGCACAGCGCGGAGTCGCCGGGCTGACCGCTACGCGGTGAATCCCCGCAGCGGCAGGCCCGGCCGCTGCAGCCAGTTGTCGGCGAGGTAGTCGGCCGCGGCATCGATCGCGTGCACGGTGTAGGCATGCCGCGGCTTGTCGCTGCGGTTCGGACCCGACAGGTGCGGCAGTGCGCCGTGCAGCAGGACGAGCGTGCCACGCCGCGCCGGCAGCGGCACCAGCCCTTCGGTCGGATACGGCACCGGGTCGAACACCTCGAGCTCCGTGGCCGTGCGCGCCGCGTTCAGCTTCGAGCGCGCCTTCACCGGCAGCCGGTGCCCGCCCGGCAGCGCCCACATGCAGCCATTCTCCGTCGTCGCGTCGTCGATCGCGAACCAGAAGCCGACGACGCTTGGCGGCTCGGTCCACAGGTAGCTGTGGTCCGTGTGGCAGACGACTTCGCCGCCGATGTGCGGCTGCTTGAAAATGTACATGGACTGCAGCAGGCGCGGCTCCGCCATGCCGATGTCCTCCGCGACGGCGGCGAGCTCGGGGCCGCGGCTGAAGGCGTCGAAGACCGGGTCGAGGTCGTGCAGCGCGTGCCCCAGCTTGTTGAGCGACAGGTGGGCTTCGCCGCGCAGGCGGCCCTCGCCGTCGAAGGCGTCCTTCTCGAAGAAGCAGCGGATCGACTCGCCGCTCGTGAGGAAGTAGCGCTCGGCCGCGTGGCGCGCGCCGCCGTCCGCGGTGAAGACCGTCGCCTGGCCGGGTGGCGGCAGGTGCTCGCGCGCAAGAAGCAGCGCACGCTCACGCAACGCCACGCAGCGGCCGGCGTCCACGAAATCCTGCAGCACGAGGAATCCGTCCCGTTCGTATGCGGCCTGTTGAGCCGCGGAAAGGTATGCGCCCACGGTCCGCCCGCCACCGCCCCGATGCCGCGAGTCTAGCGCGAGGCTCAGGCCATGGCGCGGCTGCGCACGCCCGCATCCGCCGCGAGCTCGGCGGCCTTGTCCGCGCGCTCCCAGGTGAACTCGGGCTCCTCGCGGCCGAAATGCCCGTAGGCCGCGGTCCTGCGGTAGATCGGCCGCAAGAGGTCGAGCATCCGGATGATGCCTTTCGGCCGCAGGTCGAAGTGCCGGAGCACGAGTTCCTCGATTCTCGCGTCCGGCACGCTGCCCGTGCCGTAGGTCGTCAGCATGACGCTCGTCGGTCGCGCGACGCCGATCGCATAGGAAACCTGCACCAGGCAGCGGCGCGCGAGTCCCGCCGCGACGACGTTCTTCGCCACGTAGCGCGCGGCGTAGGCCGCCGAGCGGTCCACCTTGCTCGGGTCCTTGCCCGAGAAAGCGCCGCCGCCGTGCGGCGCCGCACCGCCGTAGGTGTCCACGATGATCTTGCGCCCGGTGAGCCCGGTGTCGCCCTTCGGGCCGCCGACGACGAATCGCCCCGTCGGGTTGACGAGATACTTCACCTTCCTGGACAGCATGTCGGCAGGCAGCACCGGCTTCAGGATCTCCTCGATGACGGCCTCGGTGAGTTTCTCGTGGCCGATCTCCGGCGCATGCTGCGTCGACAGCACGACCGTGTCGATTTCCGCCGCACGGCCGCCGTCGTAGCGGACGGTCACCTGCGACTTGGCGTCCGGGCGCAGCCACGGCAGCTTGCCGGAATGGCGCAATTCCGCCTGGCGCTCGACCAGCCGGTGCGCGAGGTGGATCGGCAGCGGCATCAGCGCCGGCGTTTCGTCGCAGGCGTAGCCGAACATGAGGCCCTGGTCGCCCGCGCCCTGCTCGAGGTCGAGCCCGCGGCCCTCGTCGACGCCCTGGGCAATGTCAGGCGACTGCTCGTCGTATGTGACGAGCACGCTGCAGCCGCGGTAGTCGATGCCGTATTCCGCATTGTCGTAGCCGATGTCGCGGATCACGCCGCGGGCGACGCCCTGCCAGTCGACCACGGCCTTCGAGGTGATCTCGCCCGCGAGCACGACCAGCCCGGTGCTGCAGAGCGTCTCCGCCGCCACGCGCGCGGCCGGGTCCTGCGCCAGCACGGCGTCGAGCACCGCGTCGGAAATCTGGTCCGCGACCTTGTCGGGATGGCCCTCGCCGACCGATTCGGACGTGAAGAAGTAGCTGTCGCTCATGGATCGGGGACTCCCTCGAAGGTTTCAGTTGCGGATCGCGATCACGCCGTCGGCGAGGTCGAAGCGGCCGGCGCGAACGGATTCGAGCCATTCCACGGTCTTCATGACGCCGCCGAACGCGAAGAAGTGCGGCCGCACGAAGCGCGCGGGCGCCGCCTGCGCCTGTGCGACGACCGCCGGAAAGACTTCGTCGATCGTCCTGACCAGGGATTTCAGGCTACCGAGCGCGAGGGGATTGGACAGCACGGCTGCCAGCGAGGCTCCGATGCCGCACATGACCGCGAACTTCGCCAGGGACTTGAGCGAAGCGGGCCCGGCGACGCCCACGTGCACCGGCAAGGAGATGCCGCGCGCCGCGAGGCCGGAATCGAACGCGGCGAGCGCCGCGGCGTCGAACCCGAACTGCGTCGTCACGTGCACCGCGATCCCGGTCCGCGCGGACCAGGCCTGCTTGCGCAAGAGCGCGTCCCAGGCGACGTCCGGCGGTATGTTCGGATTCCCCTCCGGATGTCCCGCGACGCCGATCGCGCCGAGTCCGGCATCGTCGAGCGCGCCGGAATCGAGGATATCGAGCGTGCTCGCGTACTCGCCCGCGGGCGGCGTCAGGTCTCCGGCCACCAGGAGCGCACGCGACACGCCGCCCGCGCGCAGGCGTGCGAGTGCGGCGTCGAGCTCGGCACGCGAGGCGATCCGACGCGCGACCAGGTGGGGGCATCCGTGGAAACCCGCCCGCTCGGCGGCGCAGGCCACCTCGGCGACGTCGGCGAGCTTCGCATTCGGCGTGTGCGCGACGTAGAGCGCGGTGCCGGCAGGCAGCCGGCCGGCCAGCGTTGCCGGCAGCGCGCCGTCGGCCGAGGTGATCTCGAGCGAGGCGCGCCCGGCGAAGGCAGCGATGCCCGCAGGCGACGTCATTTCTGCCGCCGCGTCACGACGAAGGTCTCGTCGTTGAACCAGAGCCCGCCGTGCTTCTGCAGCACCTCCTGCGTCGCGTCGAGGTAGGCGCCGGTGTTGACGACCTCGTCGAGGCGCTCCTCCTCGATCTGGTTCACGTAGATCGCGGCGTTCCACGCGGCGAACAGCGTCGAGGTCCCGATGCGGTCGCCGATCTCGGTCGGCAGCGTGTGCATCTCGTAGCGGAAGATCGACTTGTCGTCGGCGGGCACGGCGAGGTTGAAGTCGGCCGCCTCGCGGCCGAGCTCCGACTTGAGCGCCGCGAGGAGCTGGCGCCGGTCCACCTGGAACGGGCTCTCGTCCGGCCAGAGCTTCTGGATGATCTCGAGCGCCGGGTCGCGGCCATGGGACTGGATCACGAGCAGCCGGCCGCCCGGCGCGAGGCTCCGCGACAGCGGCGCGAGCACTTTCTCCGCCTTGAACTTCGCGGACATCCGCGCCCGCCAAGGCTGCGAGGCGACGACCAGGTCGTAGGACTCGAAGGTCTGGCCCGGCTTCGGTATCACGCGATCGAGCAGGAACTTGTGGTCCTCGCGGTAGACGACGAGCACCGACGGGCGCACGTACACGGGATTTCCGGTCTTCGGGCTCGGCTTCGTCTGCCAGCCGAGCGCCAGCTTCGGTGCGAGCTCCTCGATCTGCTCGGCGTACTCGTTCGAGGTCTGGCCCTTGAGGCGCACTTCGTGCCAGTTGAGCGCAGCGGCGGCGCGTATGTCGCGCCGCATCAGGCGCGGCGCCTCGGAATAGTTCAGGTTCGTGATGACGAGCACCGTGGCCGGGTGCTCGAGGAAGCGGTCCGGCATCTTCTCGAGGCCGAGGCGCACGTCCTCGAGGCTGATCTCCTTGGCGACCGCGAGCACCGGGACGGTCGGGAACTGGGCGTGCGCATGGCGCAGGATCCGGGCAAGCACGGTCGCATCGCCCATGCCCGCGTCGAAGATGCGCAGCGCCGGCGGCGTCGGCCGCACGTGCCTGAGCTCGAGGGCCGCGCGCTGCGCGACCGCGGACTTCTCGTTGCAGGTGTTCACGAACGCCAGGTACTTCTGGCGGTTGTCGTAGAAACGGAACGGCGTCGCCGTTTCGCCCGGCGCGGCCTGGGGCTTTGCGGCCTTGCCGGGGCTCACCGCGCCCCGCCCTTTCGCCCCGCGACGAGGTCGCGAACGACGCCCGCGACATGCTCGCCCTGGAAGCGGCACATGCCGAGCTCGAGCCCGGTCGGCATGCGCGCCTCATCGCCGTGGCCCGTGATGCTGCTCGCGCCGTACGGCGTGCCGCCCGTCACTTCGCTGAGCGTGCGGATGCCGGGCGCCGTGTACGGAAGCCCGACGATGATCATCCCGTGGTGCAGGAGCGTCGTGTGGAACGACGTGATCGTCATTTCCTGGCCGCCATGCTGGCTCTGCGAGCAGGTGAAGACGCTGCCCACCTTGCCGAGCAGCGCATTCTTCGCCCAGAGCGGGCCGGTCTGGTCGAGGAAATTGCGCATTTGCGCGCACATGTTCCCGAAGCGCGTGGGTGCGCCGAAGATGATGCCCTCGTAGTCGCCGAGCTCGAGCGGATCCGCGAGCGGCGCCTTCTGGTCGAGCTTGTAGTGGAACTGCTTCGCCACGTCGTCGGGCACGAGCTCGGGCACGCGCTTGACCTGCACCGACATGCCCGGCACCTTCGCGACGCCCTCGGCCTGCGCGTGGGCCATTGTCTCGACGTGGCCCCAGCTGCTGTAATAAAGGACGAGCATCTTCGCCATCGACGTCTCCGGTTCTCAGGCTGCGGCCAGCGACTGCCTGCGGACGAACTTCCGCAGGGCGTCATTGTAGGCGTCCGGCGCGTCGAGGTTCGGCAGGTGCCCCGCACCCGGCAGGACGATGCGCTCGGCGGCGGGCAAGGCACGCGCGAGCGCCTGGCCCGCGCGATGCCGGGCCCGCGTGTCGAGCTCGCCGTTCACGATCAGCACCGGCCGCGCGAACCGCGCCAGGGCGGTGGCGCCCGCGGGCGCTGGCGGCGCGTCGGGCGCAGCCGCGAGATCGCGTGCCGGATAGCGGTCGAGGACGCGGTCCGCAAGCCGGCGCGTGGCGGCGTCGCCGGTGTGCAGGCGCATCAGCGGGTGGTCGCGCCAGGCGCGGCGGAACGCCTCGACGCCCTGCTCCGCGACCATCCGGCGGAATTCGGCGATCGAGAAATCCTCGTCCGCTCCGCCGGCGCCGTCCCCGGCCTCGTCGGGCGGGCCGTCGAGCACCAGCGCCGTAACGCGTCCCGGATGACGCAGCGCAAAGGCGAGCGCGACACGCGCGCCCTGCGAGAGTCCGACGAGCGTCGCTGCCTCGAGGCCGAGGTGCTCGAGCAGCCGCGCGAGGTCCTCGAGGTCCGCCGCGCGGCCGGGCGCGCCTCCGGACAGGCCGAAGCCGCGGCGGTCGTAGCGGATGACGCGCAGCGACGGCGCGAGCGCCGCCTGCGGTTCCCAGGCGTCGAGGTCGAGCGTCCAGCCGTGAATGAAGACGACGGGCGCGCCGGCGCCCTCGTCGCGGAAGCGCAGCCGCGCGTCGCCCGAATCGAAGTGCTGGTCGAGTCCTGGCATTCCGTTTCGAATACCGAAAAAAAGTTCGCAATCAGGCTACGGTTGCCCGGCGAGGGCGTCAAGCACGCCGGCGGCGGCCTCACTGCTGGGCGGACAGGGAGAGCCCGGGCACGCGCGCGAGCTCGGCGGAGATCGCGCGGCTCGCCTGGCGCAGCATCGCGAGCCGCTCGCGCACGATCCCCGCCTTGGTGACCTTGCGCGAGTGGCTCGAGCTGTTGAGGGCGGCGACCACCCGGCCGTACTGGTCGTGCACGGGCACGGCGACGGCGACGACGCCGTAGGCCAGCTCGTCCTCCACCGCCGAGTAGCCGGCCTTGCGGCATTCCTCGATCAGCGAGCGGACGCGCCGCGGGTCGGTGACGGTCGAGTCGGTCAGCGCGACGAATTTCTGGGTGCGGAAGTAGGCCTCGAGCCGTTCCGGTCCGAGGCCCGCGAGCAGCACGCGCCCCATCGACGTGACGTGCGCGGGGAAGCGGCTGCCGACGTGCGCCTCGAGGCGCATCAGCGTGCGCACCGAGGTGCGGGCGACGTAGACGATGTCGTTGCCGTCGAGCACCGAGAGCGCTGCCGAATCGCCGGTCGCGCGCGCAAGCTCCTCCAGGTGCGTCTTCGTCAGGTGATCGATGTCCATGGACTCGAGGTAGGCCGCGCCGAGCTCGAGCACCTTGGGCCGCAGCAGGAACTGCCTCCCCCGCCGCGTCACGTAGCCGAGCTCCTCGAGTGTCAGCAGGCAGCGCCGGGCCGTCGCGGCGGGCATGCGCGCGATGCCGGCGACCTCGGTGAGCGTCAACGCGGGATTGTCGCGCGTGAAGGCGCGTATCACGACGAGCCCCTTCGCGAGGCCGCCCATGGCCTCGCGGCGCGGCGGTGCATTCCGGCGGTGCGGCATGAAGGAGAGTCTATTTCGATATGCGAACGGGAAGAAGCGGATTCGGCGCCCCTTGACGCCGGGCGGCCGTCGCGTTCAGCATGTTCGACTGTCGAATCTCTTTTCGGTATTCGAAACGGGACTCCGGGCGGCGGGGGCTGCAGGGCATGAAGATCGGTTCTCAGGCCGGGAAGCTGACGGCGATCTCGGCGTCGAACCCGGACTCTATCGTGGTGCGCGGCCACGACCTCTGCGCCGACCTCATCGGCAAGGTCACGTTCACCGACCACGCCTGGCTGCTCGTCGCCGGGACCCTGCCCTCGCCGGAGCAGCGGCGCGTCCTCGACGCCGCGCTCGTCGCCATCGCCGAGCACGGGCTCGTGCCTTCGGTCGCCGCGGGCCGAATGACGCTCGCCGCGGCACCCGAGGCGCTTCAGGGCGCGGTGGCAGCCGGCATCCTCGGCTGCGGCTCGGTGATCCTCGGGTCCGCCGAGGCGGCCGGCCGGTTCCTCGCCGGCCTCCTTGACGCAAGCGGAGCGCGCGACATGCCCGATGCCGTGCAGGCTGCCCTCGTCGAGGCTCGTGACGCGCGGCGCGCCGTGCCGGGCTACGGCCATCCGTTGCACAAGCGCGCCGACCCGCGTGTCGCAAGCCTCCTCGCCGTCGCGGCGGAGACCAGCCTCGCCGGGCGGCACGTCGAGGTCGCGCGCCTCGTCGGGAAGAAGCTGCCGGAGGTCACCGGCAAGCCGCTCGTGATGAACGTCTCCGGCGCGATCGCCGCCGTCATGCTCGATGCGGGATTCCCGCTGCTCGCCGTCAAGGGCGTACCCATCCTCGCGCGCACCGCGAGCCTCATCGCCCACCTGCTCGAGGAGCAGCAGCGGCCGATCGGGTTCATCCTCGCCGATTCCGGCTCGTCCAGCATCGGCTACGACGGGCCCTCGCCCGCCGGCTTCGTCCCGAGCCCCTGATGTTCAGCGCGCCGCTCCGCGGAGTCCGCGTCGTCGAGCAGGGCACGTTCATCACCGGCCCCTGCGCCGGCATGATGCTCGCCGACCTCGGCGCCGACGTGATCAAGGTCGAGAGCCCCGAAGGCGACCCGTACCGGGCCTACCAGAAAGGGATGTATTCCCCGCACTTCCAGGCCTACAACCGCAACAAGCGCGCTATCTGCTGCGACCTCAAGCAGTCCGCGGATCGCGAGCTCTTCGACCAGCTCGTCGCGCAGGCGGACGTGTACATCCAGAACTTCCGGCCCGGCACGGCCGAGCGGCTCGGTGCCGGCGTGAAACGGCTGCGCGGACTCAACCCGCGACTGGTCTATTGCTCCATCAGCGGCTTCGGCGCCGACGGACCCTATGCGGAGCGGCCGAGCTACGATTCGGTCGCGCAGGCGCTGTCCGGCTTCCTGTCCGTCGTCGTCGACCAGGAGCGGCCGCGATTCCTGGGTCCCGCGCTTGCGGATGCGATCACCGGCATCTACGCGGCGTTCGGCATACTCGGCGCCCTGCTGGAACGCGCGGGGACCGGCGCCGGCCGCCACGTCGAGGTTTCCATGTTCGAGGCGATGGCGCACTTTGCCGTCGAGCCCTTCGCGGCCTTCTTCGCGCTCGGGGAGACGCCGAAGTCGAGCGATCGCCCGCGCCTCGCGCAGGCCTACATCCTGCGCACGTCGGACGCGCGCCTGCTCGCGATCCACCTGTCGTCGCTCGAGAAGTTCTGGTCCGGCCTGACGACGGCGCTGGAAGCGCCCGAGCTCGCGGTGGACCCGCGCTTTGCGGACCGGCTGTCGCGCATCCGCAATTACGAGGCCCTCGGCACCGAGCTCGACGAGCGCTTCCGCAGGCGCGCACTGGCCGACTGGGTGGCGCGCCTGTCCGGTCACGACGTCCCCTTCGCGCCGATCAACGGCATCGACGCGGTGGTCGAGGATCCGCAGGCCCGGCACCTCGGCCTCGTCGTCCCGGTCGAGGCGGCGATCGAGGGGGGACGCGAGGCCGTGCGTCCTGCGCTGCAGTTCGACGGCCGGCGCGCGACGTCCGTCACCGCCGCGCCGCTGCTCAACCAGCACGGCGATGCAATCCGCGCCGCGCTCGCCCAGGACGCCGGGTGGCCCGCGGCGGCGACGCCCGCCGCCCGCCGGGCCGCGGGATGACGGCCATGACCGCACCCGCTGCCGTGCTGTTTCCAACGACCCTGGTCGGCAGCATGCCGCAGCCGGACTGGCTGATCGATCGAGAGAAGCTCGCCGGCCGCTTCCCGCCGCGAGTTCGCGCCCGCGAACTGTGGCGGATCCCGCCGGACCGGCTTCAGGAAGCGCAGGACG
>DATEEF010000097.1:0-2651 GCA_035281265.1 Steroidobacteraceae bacterium | reverse complement strand
CACGCTTGTCGTCGCCCGCCGAGGTCGTGATCGTGATGTCCATGCCCCGGACCTGGTCGATCTGGTCGTACGCGATCTCGGGGAAGATGATCTGTTCCTTGACGCCGAAGCTGTAGTTGCCCTGGCCGTCGAACGAGCGCGCATTCACGCCGCGGAAGTCGCGGATGCGGGGCATCGCCACGCTGATCAGGCGGTCGAGGAACTCGTACATGCGCGCGCCGCGCAGCGTCACCATGCAGCCGACCGGCAGGCCCTCGCGGATCTTGAACGACGCGATCGCCTTCTTCGACTTGCGCACGGCCGGCTTCTGGCCGGTGATCTTCGCGAGGTCGCCGGTGGCGGCGTCCATGACCTTCTTGTCGGCCACGGCCTCGCCCACGCCCATGTTGACCGTGATCTTGGTGATGCGCGGCACCTGCATGTCGGAGCCGAGCCCGAGCTCCGAGCGGAGCTTCGGCATCAGGTTCTCGCGGTAGTGCTTCTGCAGCCTGGCTGTAGCGGCCATCTCCATCCTCTCCGTTTACGCGTCCACCAGCTCGCCGTTCGACTTGAAGAAGCGCGCCTTGCGGCCGTCCTTCAGCGTACGGATGCCGATGCGGTCGGCCTTCTTCGTCGCCGGGTTCACGAGCGCGACGTTCGACGCCGACAGCGGCGCCTCCTTCTGCACGATCCCGCCCTGCACGCCGCGCGCCGGGTTCGGGCGCTGGTGCTTCTTGACCATGTTCACGCCCTCGACCAGCACGCGGCCGTCCGGCCGCACGCCGACCACGGTGCCCGTGCGGCCCTTCTCGCTGCCCGCCGTGACGATCACGGCGTCGCCCTTGCGGATCTTGTTCACAGGACCTCCGGGGCGAGCGAGATGATCTTCATGAAGGCGACGTTGCGCAGCTCGCGCGTCACGGGCCCGAAGATGCGGGTGCCGATCGGCTCGAGCTTGTTCGTCAGCAGCACGGCCGCGTTGCCGTCGAAGCGGATCAGCGAGCCGTCGCCGCGCCGCACGCCGCTCCTCGTACGCACCACCACCGCGTCGTAGACCTCGCCCTTCTTGACCTTGCCGCGCGGGATGGCGTCCTTGATGCTGACCTTGATCACGTCGCCCACGCCGGCGTAACGCCGGCGCGTGCCGCCCATGACCTTGATGCACATCAGCTCGCGCGCGCCGGAATTGTCGGCGGCCTGCAAGCGTGTCCTGAGCTGGATCATGGCCTGCTCCTCGTCATTCCGCCGGGGCGCGCTCGATCACGCGCACCAGGGTCCAGGACTTGTTCCGCGACAGCGGGCGGCACTCCGAGATCGCGACGGTGTCGCCCTCGCGGCACTCGTTCTTCTCGTCGTGCGCCAGCAGCTTCGTCGTGCGGCGCACGTACTTGCCGTAGGTCGGGTGCTTGATCAGCCGCTCGACCGACACCGAGATCGTCTTGTCCATCTTGCTGCTGACCACGGTCCCGGTCAGCGTCCGTGCGGCCCTGGCCGCCGATTTCTGCTCTGTCTCAGCCATCACGCCTTGCTCCCCGCCTGCGCGCGGTCCATCTCGCGGAGGACCGTCTTCACGCGCGCGATCTTGCCCATGGCCTTCGCATGCTGGTCGGGCCGCGCCGGCTGGCCCGAGGCCGACGCCATGCGCAGGTTGAACTGCTCGCGGCGCAGCTCCTTGAGCTCGTCGCGCAGGTCAGACTTCGACTTGCCGCGCAGGGCCTTGAGGCTGCGCGCGCGTTCCTTCACGTTCTTCCTGCTCATCAGCGCACCTGCCGCCGCACGAACGCGGTCGCGACCGAAAGCTTGGCCGCGGCCAGCTTGAATGCCTCGCGCGCCGTCTCCTCGGGCACGCCCTCGATCTCGAACAGCACCTTGCCCGGCGTCACCTTGGCGACCCAGTACTCGACGTTGCCCTTGCCGCTGCCCATGCGGACCTCGAGCGGCTTCTGCGTGATCGGCACGTCCGGGAACACGCGGATCCAGATCTGGCCGCCGCGCTTCACGTAGCGCGTCATCGCGCGGCGCGCCGCCTCGATCTCGCGCGCCGTCATGCGCGAGCGGTCGGTCGCCTTCAGCGCGAAGTCGCCGAACGCGACCGAGCTGCCGCGGTGCGAGCTGCCCTTCAGGTTGCCCTTGAACTGCTTGCGGTACTTGGTCCGCTTAGGCTGCATCATGTCCGTTGGTCCTCAGCTCAGCCGGCCGCCGGCTCGGGCGCGGCGCCTTCCGCGGGCTTCTCGCCCGCCTTGTCGCCGGCCTTCTCCGCGGCCGCGGCGGCCTCGGCCTCGAGCGCGGCCTGCTCGGCCTCCTCGCGGTCGAAGACCTCGCCGTTGAACACCCACACCTTGACGCCGATGACCCCGTAGGTCGTGCGCGCCTCGGCCGTGCCGTAGTCGATGTCGGCGCGGAAGGTGTGCAGCGGGATGCGGCCCTCGCGGGTCCACTCCGAGCGCGAGATCTCGGCGCCGTTCAGGCGGCCGGCGATCCGCACCTTCACGCCCAGGGCGCCGCTGCGCATCGTGTTGGTCACCGCGCGCTTCATGGCGCGGCGGAACATCACGCGCTTCTCGATCTGCTGCGCGATGCTCTCGGCGACCAGGGTCGCGTCGAGCTCGGGCTTCCTGATCTCGGCGATGTTCAGGCGCACGTCGGCGACCGCCATCTTCATCAGCTTGGCG
>DATEEF010000096.1:0-7876 GCA_035281265.1 Steroidobacteraceae bacterium | reverse complement strand
CGCCGCCGTCACGACGACGGGCTCGAGCTTCGCGGGTGCATCCGCGGCGGACGCGCCGGCGGCGGCCAGGAGGCACGCGATGGTCTTCAGCGGTTTCAGCAGCACGCCTGCTCCCTACGCCGGTCCTAACCGGATCAGGTTCAACGGGTTCGCCGGCGCGCTGCCGGCATCTCAGGTCCCGAAGGACCACCCCAAGGCAGGGAGAATCGTAGCGGCGCGTGCCGCCGGAGGCAATCTCAGCGCGTGAACTTCGGCGGCCGGCGGCTGCGCACGGCGTCGAGTCCCTCGCGCGCGTCCGCGAGCCGGAATCCCAGGAACTCCAGCGCGAGCGACGCGTCGAACGAGGGTCCCGCGAGCCGCAGCCAGTTGGCGAGCGCCCGCTTCGTGAACGTGATCGCGCTCGTGCTTCCGGCGGCGAGCTTCACCGCGACGTCGAGCGCGCGCTCGCGCACGGCGCCGTCCTCAACGCAGAGCGAGACGAGCCCGATGCGCTCCGCTTCCTCGCCGGTGAGAGGCTCGTTCGTCAGCAGGTAGTAGCGCGCCTTGGCGAGCCCGCAGAGCAGCGGCCAGATCAGGACGGCGTGATCGCCCGCGGCAACGCCGAGGCGCGTGTGACCGTCGAGGATCTTCGCGCCGCGGCCGGCGACCGAGACGTCCGCCAGCAGCGCGACCGCGAGACCCGCGCCGACCGCGGTGCCGCGGATCGCGGAGACCACCGGCTTGCCGCAGTCGACCAGGTTGTAGACGAGGTCGCTGGCTTCGCGCCAGACGCGCAGGAGCGTCGCCTCGTCCGCGATCATGCGCTCGATCATGGCGAAGTCGCCGCCCGAGGAGAAATGCTCGCCGGCGCCGCGGACCAGCACCGCGCGGACCGCGGGGGCCGCGTCGATCGCCCGCCATACGTCCGCGAGCTCGCGGTGCATGTCCTCCGTCGCCGCGTTCCGGCGCCCCTCGTTGGCGATCACGAGCTCGAGCACGCCGTCCGCCGGCGATTCGAAGCCGAGCGACGGGAAGGTGCGGCGCAACGACTCGATCGCGGCCCGCATGCTCAGCCCCCCGCCGCGTCGGGCACGGCGTGCACGCTCACCATCGTGAGCACGTGGTAGGCGGCGACGGTCTCGCCGTCCTGGTTCGTGATCTCGGTGTCCCAGCTCACCTCGCCCCAGCCCTTGTCCGCGCGCAGCGTCTTCTCCCGGCAGGTGAGCCTCACGCGGATTCTGTCGCCCGGCTTCGCCGGCTTGACGAACCGCAGCGCATCGAGCCCGTAGTTGCCGAGCACGGGACCATAGTCCGGGTCGACGAAGAGTCCCGCGGCCGCCGAGATCAGGAAGTAGCCGTGCGCGACGCGCCCGCCGAACAGCGGGTTCCGCGCCGCCTGCGTTTCGCTCATGTGCGCGTAGAAGCGGTCGCCGGACAGGTCGGCGAACCGCTCGATGTCGGCCACGGTGATTTCGCGCTCCGCGGAACGGAACGTGTCGCCGATGACGAGCGCATGGAAAGGCTTGCGGAACGGATGCGTGCCGGGGTCGCGCTCGCGACTGCCGCGCACCCAGCGCCGGCCGACCGCGGTGATGACGTCGGGCGTGCCCTGCACCGCCGTACGCTGCATGTAATGCAGCACGCCGCGGATCCCGCCGAGTTCTTCGCCGCCGCCGGCGCGGCCGGGGCCGCCGTGCACCAGCGGCGCGAGCGGCGAACCGTGGCCCGTCGATTCCCTGGCGCAGTGCCGGTTCACGACGAGCACGCGGCCGTGCCAGGGCGCGAGCCCGAGCACGAGACGGGCCGCGGCCCCGTCGTCCGCGGTGAAGACCGAGCCCGCGAGGCTGCCGTCGCCGCGGCGTGCCAGTGCGATCGCGTCCGGGACATCGTCGTAGCCGACGACCGTCGAGACCGGGCCGAACGCCTCGACGGCGTGCACCGCGCGCGCATCGGCCGCATTCCGGCACAGGAGCAGGATCGGCGGCAGGAAGGCACCCGCGCCGCGCTCGGCGCCGCGGACGTCGAACCGCTCCGGATCCCCGGCCACGCGCTCGCATTCCCGCTCGAGCTCGCCGAGCCGCGCGAGCACCTCGTCGCGCTGCGCGAGGCTCGCGAGCGGGCCCATGCCGACGCCCGGCGTGCGCGGGTCGCCCACCACGGTCTCGGCCAGCTTCGCCTGCAGCGCGGCCACGACCTCGCCGGTCCAGGCCCGCGGCACGATCGCCTTGCGGATCGCCGTGCACTTCTGGCCGGCCTTGACCGTCATCTCGCGCGCGACTTCCTGCACGAAGAGCGTGAACTCGGGCGTCCCCGGCGCGGCGTCGGGTCCGAGGATCGATGAATTGAGGGAATCGGTTTCCGCGACGAAGCGGACCGCGTGTCGCACCACGGCCGGATGCGTGCGCAGCCTTGCCGCCGTCGACGCCGAACCCGTGAACGAGACTACGTCCTGGCACCCGAGGTGCTCGAAGAGGTCGCCGACGCCGCCGCAGATCAGCTGCAGCGCGCCGTCCGGAAGCAGGCCCGACTCGACGATGCGGCGCACGACGAGCTCGGTGAGGTAACTGGTCGCCGTCGCCGGCTTCACGATCGCAGGGACGCCGGCGAGCAGCGCCGGCGCGAGCTTCTCGAGCATGCCCCAGACCGGGAAGTTGAACGCGTTGATGTGCACGGCGGCGCCCTCGAGCGGCACGCAGACGTGCTGGCCGACGAAGCTGCCGCCCTTCGACAGCGGCTCGATCCCGCCGTCCAGGTAGACGTGACCGTCCGGCAGCTCCCGTGCCCCCTTGCTTGCGAACACCAGCATCGTGCCGATGCCGCCGTCGATGTCGATCCAGGAATCGCCGCGGGTCGCGCCCGTCGCGTGCGAGAGCGCATAGAAATCGGACTTGAAGTCGAGCAAGCGCTTGCCGAGCGCGCGCAGCATCGCCGCACGCTCACGGAAGGTCATGGCGCGCAGCGCCGGTCCGCCGGCTTCGCGCGCGTAGCGCAGCGTCGCGGCGAAATCGAGGCCCTCGCTCGCCGCTTCGGCGACCACCGCGCCGGTGCTTGCATCGCGCAGGAGCGCCGGCGGCCCGCCGCCGACCTGCCAGGATCCCGCCACATAGCTCTGCAGGCGCATCGCGTCCTCCGTGTCCCGCGGACTCACCCGCCCGATCGCGCGGCCTGCCAGGCCGCGAAGGTCGTGCCCTCGCCGGCGAGCTTCGCAAGCAGACCGGCGGGTTCCCAGTAGCGCGCGCCGTGAGCCGCCGACAAGGCGCGGATGGATCGAAGCACGGCGGCCAGCCCCAGGCTGTCCGCGTGGAACATCGGCCCGCCGCGGTGGCGCGGGAATCCATAGCCATTGCACCAGATCACGTCGATGTCCGCCGGAGTTTCGGCGATGCCTTCCTCGAGGATGCGCGCGCCCTCGTTGACGAGCGCAAGCACGCAACGGTTCACGATTTCGCCCGCATCGACGGTGCGCTGCGGAATGCCGAGGCGCTCGGCCTCCGCCAGGATCAGGTCGACTAGCTCCGGATCCGGCGTGCGCTCGCCGCCCGGGCCGTCGTATCGGTAGAAGCCGCGGCCGGTCTTCTGGCCGAAACGCCCGAGCTCCGCGAGGCGATCGGAGACGCGGTAGAAGCGCGGGTCGTCGGGCTTGTCCTGCCATTCCTTGCGGACCTGCCAGCCGATGTCGAGGCCCGCGAGGTCGCCGACGGCATTCGGGCCCATGGCCATGCCGAAGTCCTGCAGCGCCCGGTCCACCGCCTCGGGCCGCGCCCCTTCGAGCATCACGAGCTCCTTTTCGCGGCCGTAGGCGTAGAGCATGCGGTTGCCCACGAAGCCGAAGGCATTGCCGACCGGGATGGCGATCTTGCCGATGCGCTTCGTGACCGCGTGCGCGGTCGCGAGCGACTCGCGCGAAGAATCACGCCCGCGCACGACCTCGACCAGGCGCATGACATGCGCGGGACTGAAGAAGTGCATGCCGACGACGTCCGCGGGCCGGCCGGAGGACGCCGCAATCGCGTCGACGTCGAGCGTCGAGGTGTTCGTTGCCAGCACGCAGCCGGGGCCTGCGAGCTCGCCGAGGCGGCTGAACAGCTCGCGCTTCACCGCGAGGTTCTCGAACACCGCCTCGATGACGAGCTCCGCGCCGGCCACGGCGGCGAGCGTCAGCGAGCCGCGGACGCGGCCGCGCGCCGCAGCAGCGGCCGCGGGATCGAGGCGGCCCTTGCGCTCGGAGGCATCGATGAGCGAATTCACGCGTGCGATTCCCGCGTCGAGAGCCTCCTGCCGGGCGTCGATGAGCGTGACGCCGATTCCGCCCGTCGCGAGGCTGACGGTGATGCCCGCCCCCATCGTCCCGGCGCCGATCACGGCGGACTGGGCGACGGGACGCGCGAGCGCGGGGTCCGCCGTCGGCCGCCGCTCCGCGAAGAACAGGTGGCGCAGCGCCCGCGACTCGACCGACGCAAGGCACTCCATGAACAGCGTGCGCGCACGCGCGAGTGCGGCCTCCGCGGGCAGGATCGCCGCACAGGCGAGCGCCTCGACGATGCGCGGCGGCGCCGGGAGCTTGCGCGCGGAGGCCGGCAGCGCCCGCAGGTAGTCCTCGAACTGCGCGGGACGCGACGGCGGAACCTGCAGCTCCAGCACGCGGCGCGGCGGCAGACCGGCTTCGGCGAGCTCGCGCGCCCAGGCGACGGCGCCGGCGACGAGGTCGCCGTCCACGCGGCGGTCGACGATACCGAGCTCGATCGCCGGATCGATGCCGAGCGGCTTGCCCCCCGTCATGAGGTCGAGCGAGGCCTGCCAGCCGGCTAGGCGCGGCAGCCGGACCGTGCCACCGGCACCCGGCAGCAGGCCGAGGTTCACTTCCGGGAATCCGAGCTGGAGGTCGCCGGCCGCGCATCGGTAATGGCAGGCGAGCGCCGTCTCGGCGCCGCCGCCGAGCGTCGCGCCCGCAAGCGCGGCGACGACCGGCTTGCCGCAGGCTTCGACGCGCGCCAGCACCGCTGGTAGCAGCGGCTCGAGCGGCGGCCGGTCGAACTCGCGCACGTCCGCGCCGGCGACGAAGTTCCGCCCCTTCCCCGCCAGGACGACCGCGCGCACCGACGGATCCGCTTCGAGCGACTCGATGGCCGCGAGCAGCGCCTCGCGCACGGGCTGCGAGAGCGCGTTGACCGGCGGGTTGTCGAACGTGAAGACCGCGACGTCGCCGTCGCGCCGCACGGGACCGTCGGCGCTCACGCAACCCGCTCGAGGGCGAGCGCGATGCCCTGGCCGACGCCGATGCACATGGTGCACAGCGCGCGCCGCGCGCCACGGCGCTCGAGCTCGAGCGTGGCCGTGGCCGCGAGCCGCGCGCCGCTCATGCCGAGGGGATGCCCTAGCGCGATGGCGCCGCCGTTCGGGTTGACCTGCGGCGCGTCGTCCGGCAGCCCGAGGCGGCGCAGGACGGCTAGCGCCTGCGACGCAAAGGCCTCGTTGAGCTCGATCACGTCGAAGTCGCCGATCGCGAGGCCGAGCCGTGCCATGAGCTTCTCGGTCGCGGGCGCGGGGCCCATGCCCATGATGCGCGGGGGTATCCCGGCCACGGCCGCGCCGAGCACGCGCGCCCGGGGCTTGAGGCCATGGCGCTTCGCGGCGGCCTCGCTCGCGACCACGAGCGCACAGGCGCCGTCGTTGACGCCGGAAGCGTTTCCGGCCGTGACCGTGCCGCCCGCGCGGAACGGCGTGCCGAGCTTCGCGAGCGCCTCGATGCTCGTCTCGCGCGGGTGCTCGTCGCGATCGACCACGGCGGGCTCGCCCTTGCGCGACGGGATCGTGACCGGGACGATCTCGGCCGCCAGCCGGCCGTTCGCCTGGGCCGCGAGCGCGCGCTGCTGGCTGCGGAGCGCGAAGGCATCCTGGTCGGCACGCGATACCGCGAACTCGGCGGCGACGTTCTCGCCGGTTTCCGGCATCGAGTCGATGCCGTACTGCTGCTTCATGAGCGGGTTCACGAAGCGCCAGCCGATCGTCGTGTCGAACATCTGCTGCGTGCGGCTGTAGGCCGCGTCCGGCTTCGACAGGACGTAAGGCGCGCGGCTCATGCTCTCGGCGCCACCCGCGATCACCAGTCCCGCCTCGCCCGCGCGAACCTGCCTCGCCGCGATTGCGACCGCATCCAGCCCCGAGCCGCACAGCCGGTTGACCGTCACGCCGGGCACGTCGACCGCCAGGCCCGCGAGCAGCACGGCCATGCGCGCGAGGTTGCGGTTGTCCTCGCCCGCCTGGTTCGCGCAGCCGAGCACGACGTCGTCGACCGCCTGCCAGTCCACGCCGGGGTTGCGCTGCACGAGTGCCGCGATCGGCACCGCCGCGAGATCGTCCGTGCGTACTCCGGCGAGCACCCCGCCGTACCGGCCGATCGGCGTGCGGACGGCGTCGCAGATGAATGCCTCAGTCATCGATCAGTCTCCCGGCAACCTGGTGGCTGCGTCCGCGGAACAGGGCGACCATCTCGTCGCGCTGGTTCCGCACTTCGATCTCGTAAAGGCCCGAGCGGCCGGCACGCCAACGCTCGAATGCGACCGCCCGCAGGACGTCGCCTTCGCGCCCCGGCGCGAGGAAGTCGATCGAGGCGCCCGCCGCGACCGTGTTGTCGCCATGCGAATTGCAGGCGAACGCGAAGGCACTGTCCGCCAGTGCGAAGATGAGCCCGCCGTGGCAGATCCCGTGGCCGTTCACCATGTCGGCCCGGATGCGCATGGTCACGGTCGCGCGGCCCGGCGCGCAGGACTCGATGATCATCCCGAGCCAGCGCGACGCCGCGTCGCCGCGCCACAGGGCTTCGACCGCGCGCTCCGCGGTGCGCTGCCGCTCGGTTTCGCTCGCCATCATCGGCCGCTGAAGCGCGCCGCGCGCTTTTCCGCGAAGGCGGCGACGCCCTCGGCGTAGTCGTCGGTATAGCCGAGCTCGCGCTGGAAATCGCGCTCGAGGTCGAGCTGGGCGGCGAGCGCCTGCGTCGCCGCCGCGTCGATCGCCTGGCGCGTCCGCACGAGGCCGCGAGTCGGGCCGGCCGCCACCGTGCGCGCGAGCTCGTCGACGAACCCGGCGAAGGCGGCGTCGTCGACGCAGCGCCAGATGAGTCCCCATTGCGCCGCGTCCGCCGCGGACAGCTTTTCACCCAGCATCGCGAGGCCAAGCGCCCGCGCTCGGCCGACGAGGCGCGGCAGCAGCCAGGTCGCGCCGGAGTCGGGTACCAGCCCGAGCCGGGAGAAGGCCTGGATGAAGGACGCCGCAGACGTCGCGACGACGAGATCGCAGGCGAGCGCGAGGCTCGCGCCTGCGCCCGCCGCAACGCCGTTCACGGCCGCGAGCGTCGGCACCGGCAGGTCGCGCAGCGCGAGGATGAGCGGCTTGTAGTTGCGCTCGATCGAATCGCCGAGGTCGGCACGCGCGCCGCCGCCCGCCACCTGGCGGTCGGCTAGGTCCTGCCCGGCGCAGAATCCGCGCCCGGCGCCGGTCAGCACGAGCACGCGCGAGCCGTCGGACGCGACTCGCGCGAGCGCGTCGCGCAGCTCCGCGTGCATGGCCGCGTTCAGGCTGTTGAGCCGGTCGGGCCGGTTCAGGGTAAGCCGCGCAATGCCGTCGGCCGACGCGTACAGGATCGACTCGTAGGTCATGCTGCTGCGGTCATTCGTCGTAGCTGATCTCGAGCGCAGGGCTCGTGGGCCGCGCCTGGCAGCAGAGAATATAGCCCGCCTCGACCTCCCAATCCTCGAGCGCGACGTTGTGCTCCATCTCGGCGCTGCCGGAGAGGAGCTTCGCGCGGCACGTCGAGCAGACGCCCGCCCGGCAGGAGAACGGCAGGTCGAGTCCCGCGGCCTGGGCGGCGTCCAGTATCACGTCGCCCCCGCGCGCCATG
>DATEEF010000095.1:0-3653 GCA_035281265.1 Steroidobacteraceae bacterium | reverse complement strand
TCGGCGATGACCGGATGCGGCAAGCCGCATCGGCAGCGCTCTGCCGGCAGCCGGGCCCGGTCGCCCACCCGGTATCGGATGAGCGGCATGGCGCGGTTGCGCAGCGCCGTGACCACCACGTCGCCGAACTCACCCGCCTTCGCGGGGACGTCGCCATCGAAGATCTCGACGTGCACGTGGTCCTCGTATACGTGCATCGAGCCTGCCTCGCACTCGCCGGCGATGGCGCCTATCTCCGTGCAGCCGTAGGAATCGAGCGCGCGCGCGCAGACATGGCGCTCGATCGCGGCGCGCTGGAAGGGAAACATCTGCTCGCCGCCGACACGCGCGAACGGTGCGAGCGGCCCTTCGTGGCCACGCTCGCGCAGGCCGCGGGCCAGGTAGAAGAGTTTCGACGGGGCTCCGGTGACGAGGAGCGGCCGGCGCCTGCGCAAATAGTCGAACGCCGCGTCGACCGCTCCCGGCTCGCCGAGGTTCCGGAAACAGCCCTGGTTCAGCAGGAAATCCCGCAGCGGGCGCGGCGCGTGCGACAGGCGCATCGCGCGCACGCCAATCGGCAGCCCGTGCCAGAGCAGCGCACGGTACCGGTGCGCCCAGCCCCAGGCCTCCGCCTCGTGCGAGAGCTTGACCTTCACGGACGTGCCGGTGGAACCGGAGGTGTGGTGTGTCATCACGCCTCCGACTGGCGTGCGCGCCCTCAGCTCGTCGTACTGCTCCAGCAGCACCTGGCGATCGATCACGGGCCAGGGCGCGAGCCCCGCACCCGGCTCCGCCTGCACCCTGGCCCAGTTGCCGCCCTGGTAGAGCGGCACCTCGCGGCGCGCGAAGGCGAGCGCCGTTTCCAGGAGACCTGCATTGCGCTGGTCGAAGTCGGCGGATGGCAGCGCCTCGGCGGCGGCCAGCTCGCGCGCATAGCGGTCGAGGGGAAAGCCGCGCAGGCCCTGGAGGGCCGTGTAGAGCCAGCCCCGCAGCGTCCGCCGGTGCGGGCGAGGCCTAAATCCCACGCCGTCCGCACGCACGGCTATCCCGCCTTCTGCGCGCGCCGGCGCAGCAGCCCTTCGTAGGCCGCGATGTGGCCGTCGATCGCGGGCTCGGTGGCGAAGGTCGCGGCGACATAGCGCCATGCCGCGAGCCCGCGCTCGCGCCAGGCATCGTCGTGGAGCAGCCGGCGCAGGCCCGCGGCGAAATCGTCGTCCTGCACGTGCCAGCCGAAGTTCACGGCGAAGTCGTCCGGATTGACCGCGCTCAGCACCGCGCAGCGATGCGCGGCGGCCTCGATCATCGAGTTGGGGAGGCCCTCGCGCGCCGAGGTGTTCATGATGATCCAGCTTTCGCCCAGGATGCGCGAGAGCGCGTCGCCCTTGAACTGGTCCACGAAGCCGCGCATGTCGAGGTTCGGCTGGCCGCCGTAGCGCGCGTGGAGCTGCGCGTCCCAGGCGGGATCGTTGGACGCGCCGACGCAGATGAAGCGCACGCCGGGGAACTGCCTGGCGAGGTCCAGGAACAGCTCCGGGCGCTTGCGCCGGTCCAGCCTGCCCACGAAGCAGACGGTCGGCTGGTCCGCCTTGCGGACTTCGGCCGGTATCGGGATCGGCGTCGGCAGGAAGACGGGCGGCCGCGACAGGCGGTACATCGCCTGCGCCTTCGGGATCAGGCATTTCGCCGCCGTGTACACCACGTCCGCGCGTTGCACGCCGCGGCGCACCAGCAGGCTGTTCTCGTAGACGTAATTCGCCACGACGCGCAGGCGGCTGCGCGACGGCAGGAGGAACTCCGTCTTCCAGTCCTCCCAATCTCGCGGATCGCGGCTGGTGACGACGTGCACGCGGTCCGGCAGCTCGCGCTGCGCGAGCCAGGTGCCGAGCGAGGGCTCGCAGGAGTGGTAGATCTCCGCATCGGCCTCGCGCAGCAGGCGTCTCGACTCGAACCAGCTCTTCTGCGGGAAGGACAGCACGGTCATGCCGTCGAGCTTCTCGACGGGCCCCTGCCCGTCGCGCCGCGGCACGACCGCGAACACTTCGTGCCCGCGCTCGACGAGATGCTTGCCGATGGTGCGCGTCGCGCGTCCGAAGCCGCCGTACTTGCCCCAGGCGAAGATCTCGACGCTGATCAGGCAGATCCTCACTGGGCGCCTCCCCCGCCTCCGCCCGCCTCGAGCGAGTACTGCAGCGGCGCGCAGGGATAGACGGCGACCTTGACCGGGCCGTCTCCGTGCTTCGCACGCAGCTCCCGGAGCAGCGTGTCCCAGTCGCGGAAGTGCGGCGCGACCGCGAACCGCTTGGCCACGTCCTCGGACGTGATGTTCGGCGCCACCAGCATGAACTCGAGCTGCCGGCGGCTGCGCGTGCGGGTCAGGCTCGTGACCAGGTGGCGGACCTGCTTGAGGATGTGGCGCGGCCGCAGGGTCCTCAGCCTCACGAAGGCCCGGCCGGCGAACGAAAGCTCGGTCGGTTTCAGGCGGTGGGAGCCCGGTCCCTGCCAGCCGTCCGCGATCGCGACCTTGCTCGCGCCGGGCGGCGCCGCCATCAGGGGCCACAGTCCCCAGGGCATGAACCAGAGATTCGCGTCGAACGGATAGGTGTTCGAAACCACGACCTGGGCGTCCTTCACGAGCGTCACGCGGAACTTTTCCGCGGCCACTGCGACGCCTTCGCGGTGGGCCAGCACACGGTCACCGGCGAACAGGGCCGCGACGCGCCGCTCGTGGTTCAGGATCACGTTGACGATGAACTCGAGCCCGAGCCGGCCGGTGATCACGTCCAGCTCGCGGCGGAAGTCGTTGTCGATCGAGGCGCCGCGCTGCCGGGCGCCTTTCAGGAAGTCGTGCAGGTAGCGCGCGGTCTGGGTCCCCGCGACGCCGGGCACCAGGATCTTGGACCCGCCCGAAAACCCCGCCCCGTCGTGCGGCGTGATGCCGCCGATGCCGATCTTCAGTTCCGCGTCCATCACCGTGCGGTTGATGAACAGCGGGATGTGCGAGGGCGACTTGCCGGCCGCGACGAGGTCGCCATCCGGATCGTGCAGCTCCCAGGCGACGCGGCGCGCCGTTTCGGCGCCCACCTTCATGAGGCTCTCGCGCTCGGGAGCCGCCTCGTGGCCGCCGGCCGCGATGACGACCTTCACCTGCGAAAGCGCCATGCCGCCCGCCTCCAGCTCCTCGAGCACGAGCGGCAGGACGTCGGCCGTGGGCGTGGGGCGCGAGATGTCGTCGATGATGATGACGGCGTTCCGGCGGCCTCGCGCCAGCTCCGCAAGCCGCGGCGTGCCGGTAGGCGCGCGGAGGCGCGCGCGCATCCCGTCGGCGGACAGGGCCGGTCCCGGGCTTGCGCCCACGACCTGCACGTCCCAGGCGTCCGGAAAGCTGAGCGTCATCTTGCGATCGCCGTTCCAGGCACCCGTCGAGATCTCCACCGACTTCAAGTTTTTGCCTCCTGCAGGCGGCCATGCCCGGCGCTCATCAAGATGTCGATGCGCCGCAGCAGTTGCTGCTGCATGCGGCCTTCGCGCCGCCCTGCGAAGGCGACGGCCATGGGCAATTCCCAGCGCGCCAGCTCCTCCGCACCGCCCGGTTGCCCGCTCAGGTACGCGCGCCGGTAGGCGCGCCAGAAGGCTGCACGACCCAGTTCCAGGGCGGCATGCGCAACCGGATTCTT
>DATEEF010000094.1:0-4115 GCA_035281265.1 Steroidobacteraceae bacterium | reverse complement strand
CCGCGGGACAAGGTGCTCGCCGTCATCGTCAGCATGCTCGACAGCACCCGGGCGCGCATCGGCAACCCGGAGTATGCCCGGCAGAACAGCTTCGGCCTCTCGACCCTGCGCAACCGTCACGTGCAGTTCGTGCGGGACGGCCGCGCGCTGCTGCGATTTCGCGGCAAGGGCGGCGTGCGACACGACATCGTCGTGAACGACAAGCGACTCGCGGGCATCGTGAAACGCTGCCAGGAGCTGCCGGGCCAGGCGTTGTTCCAGTACGTCGGCGACGACGGCAAGCGCTGCCCGGTGGGCTCCGCAGAGGTCAACGACTACCTGCGCGAAACCATGGGCGGGGAATTCACCGCCAAGGACTTCCGCACCTGGGCAGCGACGGCAAGGGCCGTCGTCCTGCTGTCACGATTGCGTGATGCCGGATGTCGCGGCGAGCGCGCGTGCAGGAGAGAGATCTCGCGTGTCGTCGAGCGAGTCGCGCACGAGCTGCACAACACGCCGGCTGTCTGCCGCAAGTCATACATCAATCCCGCGGTATTCGAGGAATGGCGCTCCGGACGCCTGAAGCGTGTCGTGGGCGGCGACCTGGCGAAACTGGGTCCCGGGACGGCGGAGCGGAAAGTCCTGAATTTCCTGCGTCGCCTGAAGTGACGGACCTGCCCTGATCAGGAAATTGCCAGCTCGCGTTCCAGCCTGTCGCGGTGCTCCAGGTACATGGCCTGGGTCCGCTCGATGGCACGCAAGATCTCATAGGCAGTCGTGGTCGGGCGCTCCGCACGGGTCAACTTGTCTATCAGCCATTTCTGCTGGGCGATGCTCCGCTCGCCCGTCGCGACGTGCGCCTTCACGACCTCGAGGCGCTCGAGCAGCAACGCCCTCGGCGTGAAGTCTTCAAAAAGGTAGCGCGGGATCACCTGGAAATTGTGCGCCCATTCGCTGCGGTTTTTCAGTCCGACTCGCGCCGACAGATGCCGGCCGGCAGACTACGCGGCGGCTGGTCGACGCCGTCGGCGATCCGCCGCCAAACGCGCGGCGCCCGATCGGCCGCGCCGGTCGAAATCCTCGCGAGTCAATGCGCGGTTGATTCCAAATGCGGCGCGCGCCCCTTCAGCAGCGGCCACGATCGACAGCTGGACGTCCTTGATGATGTTGCCGGCGGCATAGAGTCCCGGCACGTCCGTGGCTTCGTACTTGCCGCAAATGACGCCGCCCTGCCGGTTGAAGCTGCATCCGAGCCTCGCGGCGAGCGAGGACTGGTTGCGCACAGGCGTGTCGAAGAACAGGGCGCTTCGGCTGACTGACTCTCCGTCCCGGAAGACGACGGTCACTTCGCCTCCGGCGCTTTCCAGGCGAGCGATCCTTTTTTCGCAGAGCATCACCCCGTTGCGCTGCAGTTGTGCCAGCTGCTTTTTGCCGAGCCGGGAGGCGCCGTCGGTGCAAAGAAGGATATCGTCGCTCCAGGCCGTGAGCGCCCGCGCCATCTCCAGCCCGCGCACCTTCCGGCCATACGCAACGAGGGGCTCATCCCGGAATTCCCAGCCGTCGCAATAGGGACACTGGAAGACATTCCTGCCGAAGAGCTCGACAAAACCGGGGATGTCCGGCAACTGATCCATGACGCCGGTGGCAAGCAACAGCTTGCGGCAGTGGACGACGTCGCGGCCAACCCGGACGTCGAAGCCGCCGCCGCGGTGGCGGCCCGCGTCGGTGACCTCGCCGCGCCAGAACCGTATCGACTTGTAGCGCTTCAGCTCCTCGATCGCCTTCCGGCGGAACAAGCGTGGTGCAATGCCATCGCGCGAGATGAACGCATGCATGGCTTTGGAGGCCCAGCTCCGGGGCGTGTCGCGATCGCAGACCAGCACCCTTCGCGTGCAACGCCCGAGCACCAGGGCCGCGCTCAAGCCGGCCGGGCCGGCGCCCACGATGATTACGTCGAAAGACCTTGCCCGGCGCGGCATCCGTCGCAGTCAGCGCAGCAGCTGCACTAGTCGTCGCCCGGGATATCGTCCTCGTCAGGACTGGGGTCGCTCTCGAGCTCGGCGCGGTCTTCCACGCTGCCGCCCGGGCTCGGAATGCCCCCTTGGTTCTTGCTGCCCCCCTGGCTCGGGCTCGGGGGTGGCTCGTGGTCGGCGACCAGATTCTTCGTGCTGTCCCGCTTCTCCATTGATGACTCCCGGAAGTGATTGAGCGCTACGAGGCGCAGGCAACGTTACCCGAGTCGCGAATGCCTTGGCTGTCGGCAAGTCCCCACACTGATCAGCCGCTCGTCCGGCGTCGGCGACGGACGCGCTTACATCGACTCCCGCAGCGTTCCGGCGCTACCGCGTCGAGCGCTGTAGCAACGTTGAGTCAATAGCGGGCACTGTAAAAAAGGGGACGCGCGTGACGTACAAGCGACTTGTTGGATTGACTGGCGCGGCCCTGGTACTGGCCGCCTGTGCGGCCGCCCCCGAGCGTCCGGAAGCGGAATTTTCGCGTGCGCAGACTCTCATCCAGGCGGCCGAGCAGCAAGGCGCGCAGGAGTTTGCCGGCGCGGAGCTCGAACGCGCGCGGGGGAAGCTCAGCCAGGCGGAAATCGTCGCGGACAAGGGTGACGGTAAACAGGCCACGCGCCTCGCGCAGCAGGCGGCGGTCGATGCTGAACTTGCGGCTGCAAAGGCCGCGGCGGCAAAGGCTGGCAAGGCCGCCGACGAGCTCGATCGGAGCATCGAGACGCTCCGCGAGGAGTCCGTCGGCAATCAGCGTTGAATGCGGGATCAATGGCCCGGCAACACGGGAGAAAGTGCCACATGAACTACTTCGCTCGAATCGCACTCGGTACGGTGGTCGCGCTCCTCGCGGCGTGCGCCACGACCCCCGAGACATTGCCTGAACTCGAACAGGCGCGTTCTCGCGTCGAGACGCTCGCCCAGAACCCGATGGCCCAGCAGGCCGCGAGCCGTGATCTCACGGCAGCCCGGGGCGCGCTCGCCCAGGCCGAACAGGCCTTGAAGGACCGGAACGACCGCGAAACCGTGGTCCACCTGTCCTACCTGGCCGAACAGCGCGCGGAACTCGGCCTGGCACGCATCGACGAAGCCGAAGCGCGCCAGCGCATCGAGAAAGCCGAGGCGGAAAGGGACAAGGTGCTGCTCGCATCGCGCGAGGCGAAGGCGCGCGCCGCCGAGCAGGCGGCACAGGCTGCCGAACAGGCCGCCCAGGCGTCGCAGTCGGAAGCGCTGCAGGCGCGGGCGGAACTGGAGAGTCTGCAGCAACAGTACGCCGCGCTCGCCGCGAAGAAGACGGAGCGTGGCATGGTGATGACGCTCGGGGACGTGCTGTTCGACACGGACGAGGCGACGCTGAAACCCGGCGCGGCCGAGATCATCGACCGACTGGCTGACTTCCTTGCGCGCAACGAAACGACACGGATCCGGATCGAGGGGCACACGGACAGCACGGGCGACGATGCCTACAATACGGAACTGTCGCGACGCCGGGCGCAGGCCGTTGCCGACGCGCTGCTGACGCACTCGATTCCCGCCACCCGCGTCGAGGTCATTGGCCGCGGCGAGGGGTTCCCCGTCGCGACCAATGACACGAGCGCGGGCCGTCAGCAGAACCGGCGCGTCGAGATCGTCTTTTCGGATCCCGAGGGCGGACTGAGCGCGATGCCCGGGTCCTGAATGCGCCTAGCGGGGCGTACGCCGACGGATCAGGTTGACCAGGAAAAGGAGGATGATCGCGCCGGCGAGGGAAACGAGCAGCCCGCCGATGCTGAAATCGCCCTGGTTAACCGTTCCCTCGCCCACCAGCGGTGAGATCAGCCATCCGCCCAGCAGTGCGCCGACGATTCCGACGACCACGTTCAGGAAGAGGCCCTGCTGCGCGTCCGTCTTCATGATGAGGCTGGCGATCCAGCCGATTACGCCGCCAACGACCAACCAGATAACAAAATTCATGGAACGTCCTCCCGGCATGGTTTGAAAGGTGCATCAGCGCCCTGATGCTGTCTTTTCATGAAGGCGGCCACCATCGGATCGCCGCCTGCCGGCGCGTAAGATGGCCCGGACACGCCAGGCAGCGATTGACGTCGTTTTGGTCGCGAAAGCGAGGCGCCCACCGACAGCCTTGAC
>DATEEF010000093.1:0-2706 GCA_035281265.1 Steroidobacteraceae bacterium | reverse complement strand
CCGGTACTCGAACTTCGCGCCCTGCCGGAGCGAGAGGTAATCGGCGATCGAGAACACCTCGTCGTGCGTCATCAGCAGGCCCTGGAAACCGCCCGAAGACGGCAGCCAGCTGCGCGCGTAGGTGGCGCCGCCCGGCCGGTGCAGGTAAATCGAGCCGCAGCGCGGCCGGTGCCAGTGCGATCCGGACGGCTTGCGCGGCTCGGTCGTGCCGAGCGAGAGCTCGGACGGCTGCATCAGCTCGTCCACGAACCCGTCGATGGACCAGGTGTTGACGAACTCGTTGGGCCTCTTCGGGCGGTCGGTCGCCTGCGTGTCGCGCTCGGATACCTGGATCAGGGAAACGCCGAGCGACTCGGCGAGCTTCGCCCAGGCGGGCTGGTCCGTTGGAGTCTCGACGCTGCGCCCGAGGCCGGAGGCGAGGTCGAGCAGCGCCTGCTTCACGAAGTGGGAGACGAGCCCCGGGTTCGCGCCATGGTCGACGACGGCCGTCGGTGAGCCCGGCTTCAGGCGGCGGCCGAGCTTCAGCATGTCCTCGCGCGTGCGGTAGTTCGTGCGCTCGCGCATGGTGAGCATGGGATTGTCGAACACGCCCGGCCAGGGCTCGATCGACGTGTCGACGTAGAGCACGCCGTGCGAGGCGCACCACTCGACGAGATCGAGGCTCGAGACGTCTACCGACAGGTTGAGCAGCATGTCGCCCGACTTCAGGCGGCGGCGCAGCTCGCGCTGGTAGGTGGAGGGCTTCAGATGGCAGTGGACGAACTTCGCCTGGTTCGCGGCGGCGAGCGCGCGACCCTGTTCGCTCGCCTCGAGCACGGTGAGGCCGTCCTCGGGCAGCGACAGGTGCCGGCGCAGCAGCGGCAGCATGGCCTGGCCGATGCTCCCGCATCCCACCATCAGCACGCGGCCGGAAAACTCGGCCGCCTCGATGCGTTGTCCCCCCACAGCGCGACCCTAGCAAAGTGGGGCGCCGCCTGCACCCTCGTGGTGCATAATCGCCCGTCATGAACACGCAACGCATTCGCGCCTGCATCGCGATCGGCGCGGCATGCGCGATAGGGGCCGCGATGGCGGCGGACCTGCCGCGCAGCCCCGCGCCGAAGGATGCCGAGCTTTACTTCATCTCGCCGCAGGACGGCGCCACGGTGAAGAGTCCCGTGACCGTGCGCTTTGGCCTCAGCGGCATGGGCGTCGCGCCCGCGGGCGTCGCGATCGAGAACACGGGCCATCATCACCTGCTCATTGACGCCGAGTTGCCGCCACAGAACCTGCCGGTGCCCGCCGATGCCAACCACGTGCACTTCGGCAAGGGCCAGACCGAGGCCTCGGTGACCCTCGCCCCGGGCCGTCACCGGCTGCAGCTCCTGCTCGGTGACCACCTGCACATCCCGCACGACCCGCCCGTGGCATCGAAGCCGATCACGATCACCGTCGAGTAAGGCCCGAAGGACTTCCACGATGCGACTGCGCGTGCTGCTGTTCGCCCTGCTGCCGCTGCTCGGTTCCTGCGAGCGCGAGCCCGAATACGACCTGCTGGTGCGCGGCGGCACCGTGTACGACGGCACGGGAAGCGCCGGTTTCGCGGGCGACGTGGCCATCACGGGCGACCGCATCGCCTACGTCGGCCCGGACGCGCCGGGCCGGGCGCGCCGCGAGATCGACGCCGCCGGCCAGGCCGTCACGCCCGGGTTCATCAACATGCTGTCCTGGTCCACCGAGTCGCTCCTCGTCGACGGACGCGGTCAGGGTGAGCTGCGCCAGGGCGTGACGCTTCAGGTGATGGGCGAGGGCGAGTCCATGGGACCGCTCACGCCGAAGATGAAGGAGGACCTCGTCGCGCAGCAGGTGGACCTCAAGTATCCGGTCGAGTGGACGACGCTCGGCGAATACCTCGCGCTGCTCGAGAAGAAGGGCGTTTCGATGAACGTCGCCTCCCACGTCGGCGCGGCGACCGCGCGCATCAACGTTCTGCAGTCGGAGGACGTGGACCCGACGCCGGAGCAGCTCGAGGCGATGCAGGAGGTCGTGCGGCAGGCGATGGAAGAGGGCGCGCTCGGCGTCGGCTCCTCGCTCATCTACGTGCCGGGCACTTTCGCGGGCACCGACGAGCTCGTCGCGCTCGCCTCGACCGCGGCGCGCTGCGGCGGCATCTACGCGACGCACATGCGCAGCGAGGGCCGCGGCTTCATCGAGGCGGTCGACGAGACCATCGACATCTCGCGCCGCTCCGGCGCGCCCGCGGAGATCTACCACCTGAAGGCGGGGGGCCGGGCCAACTGGCCGAAGATGGACGACGCCATCCGCCGCATCGAAGCCGCGCGGCGCGATGGCGTGCGCGTGACGGCGGACATGTACGCCTACCCGGCCGGCGCCACCGGCCTCGACGCGGCGATGCCCCCCTGGGTGCAGGCCGGCGGCAACGCGGCGTGGTTCGCGCGCCTGCGCGACCCCGCCGTGCGCAAGCGCGTCGCCGCCGAGATGCGCCAGGAATCCGAGGACTGGGAAAACCTGATGCTCGCCTCGGGCGGCCCCGAGAACATGCTGATCGTCGTGCTGCGCAAGCCCGAGCTCAAGCAGTACATCGGCAAGACGCTCGCCGAGATCGCGAGGGCGCGCGGCAAGAGCCCCGAGGAGACCGCCATGGACCTCGTCGCCGAGGACGAGACCCGCGTCGGCACCGTGTACTTCCTGATGTCCGAGGAGGAG
>DATEEF010000092.1:0-2459 GCA_035281265.1 Steroidobacteraceae bacterium | reverse complement strand
GACTTCGTCCGCGGCGAGGGCCTCGCGAACGAGTGGATCCTCGAGACGCACGCGCACGCGGACCACCTGAGCGCCGCGCAATGGCTGCAGTCCGCCATCGGCGGGAAGATCGCGATCGGGCAGGGGATCCGCGAAGTCCAGCGCGCGTTCCGCGATCTCCTGAACCTCGAGCCCGGGTTCCCGGTCGACGGCCGCCAGTTCGACCGGCTGGTCGCGGACGGCGACACGCTTGCGATCGGCTCCCTGTCCGCGCAGGTGATCGCGACGCCCGGTCACACGAGCGACAGCCTCAGCTACCTGGTGGGCGATGCCGTGTTCGTCGGCGACTCGATTTTCATGCCGGACAGCGGGACGGCGCGCTGCGATTTCCCGGGCGGCGACGCCAGCCTGCTTTTCGCGTCGATCCGCCGCTTGTACGCGCTGCCCGGAGAGACGCGCGTCTTCGTCTGCCACGACTACAAGCCCGGGGGCCGCGAGGCGCTCTGCGAAACGACGATAGCCGCACAGCGGGAGTCGAACATCCACGTGAAGGACGCGACCAGCGAGGCCGAGTTCACGGCGATGCGCCGCAAGCGCGACGCGACGCTCGAGATGCCGGCGCTGATCTACCCGGCCGTGCAGTTCAACATCCGCGGCGGCCGCCCGCCGCCGGCGGAGTCGAACGGGCGCAGCTACCTCAAGCTGCCGCTGACGGGCCCCGACGCATGAGTGCCGCCGCGAACCGCGCGCGGCCGCGGCTCCTCCTGATCGACAACTACGATTCCTTCACCTACAACCTGGTGCAGGCCTTCCTCGTCCTCGGCGCCGACGTGCGCGTGCATCGCAACGACGAGATCACGGTGGACGAGGCGCGAAAGGTCGGGCCCACGCACCTGTGCATCTCGCCCGGGCCGGGCGTGCCGTCCGAGGCGGGCGTGTCCGAAGAGATGATCCGCGCCTTCGC
The DNA here is from genome assembly GCA_035281265.1 of Steroidobacteraceae bacterium. Lineage (GTDB taxonomy): Bacteria > Pseudomonadota > Gammaproteobacteria > Steroidobacterales > Steroidobacteraceae > SCUD01. The sequence continues at coordinate 1,516 of DATEEF010000092.1, read as the reverse complement.
GGGAAAGGTTCCCGTGCTCGGCGTCTGCCTGGGGCACCAGGCGATCGTCGAGGTGTACGGCGGCTCCATCGTGCGCGCCGAGCGCCTGATGCACGGCAAGGCCTCCGACGTGCTGCACGACGGGCGCGGGATCTATGCCGAGCTTCCGAATCCGTTTCGCGCGGGCCGCTATCACTCCCTCATCGCGCGTCGCGAGGAAGTTCCCGAAGCCTTCGAGGTCACGGCCTGGACCGCGGAGGGCGAAGTCATGGGTGTCCGGCACAAGTCGCTTGCGCTTGAGGGCGTGCAATTCCATCCGGAGAGCATCCTGACGCCGGAGGGGCCGCGATTGCTCCAGGCATTTCTTCAGGACGGACGAAAAGCATGACCAGGATCGGATTCCATGTGCTGGCCGGGGCCTGCATGTCCTTGCGCGCCGTGGCCGGCCTGGCCGAAACGGGCTTCTACGTCGGTGCCGACATCGGCCTGGTCGAACCTGACGTCGAAGCCAGCGACGGCTTTCAGGTTTACGCTACCGGAGTTCCGATATCCGTGCTGCCGGAGAAGACGCGGGTTCACGGGAGCACGACTGGTTGGAGCGCCGTCGCCGGCTATCGAGTGAACCGGCATCTCGCGGCCGAGGCCGGGTATGTCGATCTTGGCACCGTAGACATCGAGGAAACTTACGATCTTTCCGAATTTTCCCCACCGCTGCCACCGGCTGCGGTGCTTCCGAGCGCTTCCGAAGTGCGCGGCCCGACGTTGAGTCTGCTGGGCATCGTTCCGTTCGCTCAGGACCGATTCGAAGCCTTCGCCCGTGCGGGAGTGTTTTTCGCCGACCAGACGCTGAAGGGTGACCTCGGAGTCGCCAGCGGTGTCGAAATGGACAATTCGGAAGACTTGTGGCTCCTCGGCGCAGGGCTCGTGCTCCGGACCACGGGGCGCTGGTCAATCAGGCTCGAGTACCAGGCCATCGATGAGCTTCGCTCCAACGCCATGACGGGCGCCATTCGCATGCAACGCATCAGCCTGGGTGCAACGCGCCTTTTCTGACTGCGGGCGCCCGATGATGTGGCACAGCCGTCAGGTAGAAGTTAACCCGGGAATTTTTCGCTGGAGACCGATGACAGCGGGTGGCGATGCCATGTCGTTCGATGAGGTATTCGGCGCATGGCGCGAGAGTGAGCCATTTCGGGCGACCTGGCGCTCCTGGTTGAGCGACGTTCCGTACGACGCTTACTGCTGGGAATGCCCGCCGGTCAGAGATGCGACCCTCGATGCACCATTCGAATGCGTCTTCGTCGCCAGCCCCTCGCTCGCGCGCATGGGCGTCGATGACAATGCCTTCGCCGAGCACTTCCGCCCGGGCTGCGATGTCGTCACGTTCGAGAACCTTGGCGGCGACGCGACACTCGTCGCGCCCTGCCCGGAAGGCAATGCCAACTTCGCTCACCTCGGCAGTTTCACCGCGACGGCATCGGCCGAAAGACAGGACGCCTTTTGGCAGGGCGTCGGCGAGGCCGTCGCGTCTCGCATC
>DATEEF010000091.1:0-18427 GCA_035281265.1 Steroidobacteraceae bacterium | reverse complement strand
CAGGTGGAGGAGCCGTCGTCCGCGCAGCTCGACGACGCGCTTGGCGTGCTGCTGCGTCACCTGCCGCCATCCGCTGCGGCGGCGGCGGCCGCGGCGCTCACGGGCGTACGACGCGCCGACGCCTACGCGCGCGCGCTCGTGCTGACTCGCGGTGACGACAGCGCGACTTGAGGTGCGGGGCGCGCCGTTCTAAGGTGTAAGCGGGAGTCGGCCAGGCAACCGCTGCGCCCGCAGGGGCGTGGAGGAAAGTCCGGGCTCCGCATGGCACGGCGCCAGGTAACGCCTGGGGGGCGCGAGCCCACGGAAAGTGCAACAGAAAGTACACCGCCCAAGCGCGCGCAAGCGTGCCGGCAAGGGTGAAATGGTGCGGTAAGAGCGCACCGCGTCGACGGCAACGGCGACGGCACGGCAAACCCCGCCGGGAGCAAGGCCAAATAGGGAAGCAGGCGGCGAAAGCCGCAACGCGCGGCCAGCACGTGCTTCCGGGTAGGCCGCTCGAGGTGCGCGGCGACGCGCATCCCAGAGGAATGGTTGCCCACGACAGAACCCGGCTTACCGGCCGGCTCCCAACTTTTTCCCACCCTGGACAAAAAAACAGTGGTTTTCTGACAAATCATGTCAGATACACCATGTAAGCCTATGATTTAAAGCATCATGGCCCCGGTCCAGCTGGGAATTTGCCGTCATTCCTAAGTGACTGATACGTCACAAAATTTCTAGCGCGAAACCGTTGACCCTGCCCATTTCGATGCCTATAGTGGCAGCAAGTGGGAGAAAGTGGGGGGGAATGGGACAACGTCCCGTTTCGACTCGTGTTTCGCGGTGCAACAAAAGTCACCCTCGATGCGAAGGGCCGGATGGTCATTCCCACCCGGTATCGCGAGCTGCTGGCCGGGCGCGGCGACGCCCGGCTGGTGGTGACCATCGACCGCGACCAGTGCCTCCTGATCTACCCGCTCCCTGACTGGGAGGAAATCGAACGCAAGCTGATGCGACTGCCGACGCTCAACGAGCACGCGCGGCGCCTGCAGCGGCTGATGGTCGGTTACGCGACCGACGTCGAGCTGGACGGGCACGGGCGGCTCCTGCTTCCCCCGACGCTGCGCGGGTTCGCGCACCTCGAGCGGAACGCGATGCTGATCGGGCAGGGCAATCGCTTCGAGCTTTGGGACGAGCAGCGCTGGGAAGAGCGTCGCGAACAGTGGCTGAACGGCGAGGAATCGCTGCAGTCGCTGCCGGCGGAATTGGGCTCCCTCTCGCTGTGACCGGCGCGCCGAACGGCGTGCCGATGGTGGAGCCGCGTGGCGGGGAACACGCGCCGGTGCTCCGGGACGCGGCGATCGACTCGCTCGCGATCCGGGCCGACGGCTGCTACGTGGATGCGACGTTCGGTCGCGGTGGTCATGCCGGGGAGATCCTCGGCCGGCTCGGAGACGAGGGGAAGTTGATAGCCATCGATCGCGATCCCGAGGCCGAGGCCGCGGCCGCCGTGCTCTTCTCCGGGGATGCGCGCGCGCGCTTCGTACGTGCCCGCTTCTCGGACATCCTGCATCACGTCGGGCCCGGCGCGGCGGACGGTGTCCTGTTCGACCTCGGCGTCTCCTCGCCGCAGCTCGACGACGCGCGGCGCGGCTTCAGCTTCATGCGCGACGGCCCGCTCGACATGCGCATGGACCCGGGCTCGGGCGAGAGCGCGGCGCGGTTCCTCGCCGTCGCGGACGAGCGCGACATCGCGGCCGTGATCGCGCGGCTCGGCGAGGAGCGGCACGCGAAGCGCATCGCACGCGCGATCGTCACGGCGCGGGCGACGGGCGCGATCGAGACCACCGGCCGGCTCGCGGGTGTCGTCGCCGCCGCCGTGCCTGGGCGCGAGCCGGGGCGCCATCCCGCGACGCGCACGTTCCAGGCGCTCAGGATCCACGTCAACGACGAGCTCGGCGAGCTCGAGCGCGCGCTGCCGCAGGCCGTCGCCGCGCTGCGCCCGGGCGGCCGCCTCGTCGTCATCAGCTTCCACTCGCTCGAGGACCGGATCGTCAAGCGCTTCATGCGCTCGGGCAGCCGCGAGGACCCGGTATTCGCCGGCCTGCCGCAGGTGCCGGCCGCCGCCCGCCCGCGCCTGAAGCTCGTCGGCCGCGCGACGTTCGCCGACGAGTCAGAGGTCGCGCGCAACCCGCGCGCGCGCAGTGCCGTGATGCGCGTCGCCGAGAGGATCGCCGCATGAGCCGCCGCTGGATGATGACCGCGATCGGCGTGCTGTGGATCGCCGTGCTCGCCTCCGCGGTCGCAGTCGTGCGCGCGCGCCACGAGTCGCGCACGCAGTTCGTGCAGCTCGAACGCCTCTCGGCCCGGCGGGATGCGCTCAACATCACCTGGGGCCAGGACCAGATCGAGCAGAGCACCTGGTCGAACCACGGCTTCGTCGAGAGGGTCGCCAGCCAGCGCAAGGGCATGAAGCTGCCGAAGCCCGACGAGATCCGGATCGTGGCGCCATGAGGCGGCGCGACGGCGAGATCGAGTTCGAGCCGCAGCAGTTCCGCGTCCGCACACGCTTGCTCGCGGCGCTCCTCGCGCTGGCGGCGCTCGCGCTGATCGGCCGCGCGATGCAGCTGCAGGTCTTCGACCGCCAGTTCATCGAGAGGCAGGCCGACATCCGCCATGCGCGCACGGCCAGGATGGAGGCGCACCGCGGCGCGATCCTCGACCGGTTCGGCGAGCCGCTGGCCGTCAGCTCGCCGGTGGACACCGTGTTCGTCAACCCGCCGGAGTTCGCGGAGGCGGGCGACGGCATCGCGCGCCTCGCGCGTGCGCTGCACCTCAACCGCCAGTGGCTCGGCCAGCGCGTCACCAGCAACCTCGACCGCGATTTCCTGTACGTCGCGCGCCACATCGACCCGGACAAGGCCGCCGAGGTGCGCGCGCTCCGGATCCCCGGCGTCTACATCCAGCGCGAGTACAAGCGCTTCTACCCGAACGCCGAGGTCACCGGACACCTGCTCGGCTTCACCAACCTGGACGAGGCAGGGCTCGAGGGGCTCGAGTTCGCCTACAACCGTTCCCTCGCCGGCATCGACGGCGCCAAGCGCGTGCTCGTGAACGGCCGCGCCCAGGTGATCCAGAACGTCGAGGTGCTGAAGGCGCCTGTGGAGGGCGAGGATCTCGTCACCAGCATCGATCTGCGCGTCCAGTACCTCGCGTACCGCGAGCTCAAGGCGGCCATCCGGACGCACCACGCGATCGCCGGCACGGTGATCGTGCTCGACATCGCGACGGGCGAGGTGCTCGCGATGGTTAACCAGCCGTCGTTCAACCCGAACGACCGCATGCAGTACGACGTGTCCCGCTACCGCAACCGGGCCGTGACCGACATCTTCGAGCCGGGCTCGAGCATCAAGCCCTTCGTCGCCGCGGCGGCCCTGGCCTCCGGCCGCTATTCGGCCGCCAGCATCATCGACACCAAGCCCTTCAGGGTCGGCCCGCACGTCATCCGCGACCACCACGACCTCGGCACGATCGGCATGGGCGAGGCCCTCGCGCGCTCGAGCAACGTCGCCCTCGCGAAGATCGCGCTCTCGCTCGACAAGGACCAGATGCACGACTCCCTGCGCGCGCTGGGGTTCGGCAAGGTCACGGAGAGCGGATTTCCCGGCGAGTCGGCGGGCATCCTGTCCAGCACCGCGAACTGGAAGCCGATCAACGTGGCGACGATGGCCTACGGTTACGGCCTCTCGGTCACGCCGCTGCAGCTCGCACAGGCCTACGCGACGATCGGCGCCTTCGGCGTGCACCGGCCGGTCACCTTCCGGCGCACCGAGGTCGCGCCCGAGGGCCGGCGCGTGATCCCGGCGCGCGTCGCGCGCGACCTCATCGGTCTGCTCGAAGGCGCCGTGAAGCCGGCCGGCACCGGCGCGAAGGCCGCGGTGGCCGGCTATCGGGTCGCCGGCAAGACCGGCACCGCCTGGAAGGCGATTCCCGGCGGTTACTCGGAGGACCGCTATCTCGCGACGTTCGGCGGGCTCGTGCCGGCAAGCGCCCCGCGGCTCGCGGTCCTCGTGATGGTCGACCAGCCCGACGGGACGTTGTACTACGGCGGCGACGTCGCGGCCCCGGTCTTCGCTGCCGTGGCGTCCGGAGCGCTGCGCCTGATGTCCGTCGCGCCGGACGACCTCGCGCGCGTGACGCCGCTCGGCTTCTCCGCGGGGGGCCCGTGAGCGCGGACATGCGGCTCGACGAGCTGCTCGAGGGCATCGCACCGGCGCCGAACCTTCCCGTCGCCGGCCTCACGCTCGATTCGCGCGCGGTGTCGGCGGGCGATGCCTTCGTCGCGCTCCGCGGCGGGCGTGGCCACGGTCTCGAGCACGCGGACGAGGCGGCCGCGCGCGGCGCGCGTGCGGTGCTCTGGGACCCGGACGAAGGACGCGAGCCGGGCATCGCGACGGTGGCCGTTCCCTGCGTCGCGGTGACCTCGCTCCGCGACCGCCTCGGCGGCATCGCGGACCGCTTCTACGGCGCGCCGTCCTCGCGCCTCACGGTCGCCGGCGTCACCGGCACGAACGGCAAGACGACCTGCGCCTGGCTGCTCGCGTCGGCCGCGGGGCGGCTGGCACGGCGGGGCGCCTACCTCGGCACGCTGGGCGCCGGCTTCCCGCCGGAGGTCGCTGGCGGGGCGCTGACGACGCCAGACGTGATCTCGCTGCACCGGCAGCTGCGCGTGCTGGCGGATGCCGGCGCCACGCACGTCGCCATGGAAGTGTCCTCGCACGCGCTCGACCAGCGGCGCATCGACGCCGTGCGGCTGCGCGTCGCCGCGTTCAGCAACCTCTCGCGCGACCACCTCGACTACCACGGCACGATGGAGCGGTACGCCGAGGCGAAGGCGCGGCTGTTCCGCGTGCCGGGGCTCGAGCACGCCGTCATCAACGTCGGCGACGCGGCGGGCGCGCGCTTCGCCGCGGCGCTGCCCGCCGGCGTGGAGCTGACGGCGGTCGCGGTCGGCGGCGATGTGCCGTCTGCCGCGCGCTTCGTGCACGTCGCGCGCGTGCGCGCCGGCGATCGCGGGCTCGACCTCGACCTCCGCGGGCACTTCGGCGAGCGCCGGCTGCGCTCGCCGCTGATCGGCGACTTCAACGCCGAGAACCTGGCGGTCACCCTCGGCGTGCTCGCGGCCTGGCAGTTCGACGTGGACGAGTCGCTGGCGGCGCTCGGTGCCTGCGCCGCGCCGCCGGGCCGGATGGAGGGCTACCGCCTGCCGGGCGGCGCGCTCGCGGTCGTGGACTATGCGCACACGCCCGATGCGCTCGCCAAGGCCCTGGCCGCGTTGCGCGCCCACGCGCGCGGCCGCGTGCTCGTCGTGTTCGGCTGCGGCGGCGAGCGCGATCCCGGCAAGCGCGGGCTCATGGGCGAGGCCGCAGAGCGGCTTGCAGATCGCGTGATCGTGACCGACGACAACCCGCGCGGCGAGGACGGCGATCGCATCGTCGCGATGATCCTCGAGGGCATGCGCGAGCCCGGGCGCGTGCGCGTCGAGCGCGACCGCGGCCGCGCGATTGACGCCGCGCTCGCCGAGGCCGGGCCCGGCGACGCGGTGCTGGTCGCCGGCAAGGGCCACGAGGATTACCAGATCGCGGGGCGCGAGCGCCGCGCGTTCAGCGACCGCGCCTGGCTCAGGGGCCGCGCGGGAGGCACCGCTTGAAGGGCCGCATGTCCGACGTCGCCGCCGCGACCGCGGGCCGCCTCGCCGGTGGGGATGCCGCGATCGCCGGCGTCTCGACCGACTCGCGCACGATCGGGCCCGGCATGCTCTTCGTCGCCCTCGTGGGCGAACGGTTCGACGGCAACCAGTTCGTCGCGGCCGCCGCCCAGCGCGGCGCCGCGGGCGCGGTCGTCTCGAAGGCGACCGATGCGGCGCTGCCGCAGGTCGTCGTCGGCGACACCCAGGCGGCACTTACCGCGCTCGCCGCGGCCTGGCGGACCTCGAGCGGCGCGCTCGTGATCGGCGTCGGCGGCAGCAACGGCAAGACGACGACCAAGGAAATGCTGGCGGCCATCCTCGCCGGCGCGGGCCCGACGCTCGCGACGCGGGGCAACCTGAACAACCACATCGGCGTCCCGCTGACGCTGTTGCGGCTCGAGCCCGCGCACCGCTACGCGGTGATCGAGATGGGCGCGAACCACCCGGGAGAGATCGCCGCGCTCGCCGCGGTCGCAAAGCCGTCCATCGCGCTCGTCACCAACGCCGGCGACGAGCACCTCGAGGGATTCGGCGACCTCGCCGGCGTCGCCCGCGCGGAGGGCGAGATGTATGCGGCGCTCGGCCCGGGATCGACCGCCGTGATCAACGCCGACGACCCGTTCTGCGATACCTGGCAGGCGATGGTGCCGCGCGGCGCGCGCGTCCTGCGCTTCGGCATCGACGCGCCGGCCGACGTGCGCGCGCAGGCGATCACGGGACGCATCGAGTCGGGCGCCTTCGCCACCGCCTTCACGCTGGCGATTGCCGACACGGAGGCGCGGGTACGCCTCCCGCTCGGGGGCCGCCACAACGTGTTGAACGCGCTCGGCGCCGCCGCCGCCGCGCATGCCGCGGGCATGGCGATGCCCGCGATCGTCGCCGGCCTCGAGCGCATGCGGCCTGTCTCGGGTCGGCTGCAGCTGAAGCCGGGACTGCGTGGTTCGTGGCTTATCGACGATTCCTACAACGCCAACCCGAGTTCGGTGCGCGCGGGCATCGACGTGCTGTCGGGCCTGCCGGGCGAGCACTGGCTGGTGCTCGGCGAGATGGCCGAGCTGGGCGATGAGACGGCGGCGAGCCACGCCGGCGTCGGCGACTACGCGCGCCGCGCCGGCGTCACGCGGCTCTTTGCGCTCGGCGCCGCCGCGCGTTACGCCGCGGACGCGTTCGGCGCGCGCGCGTCCTGGTACCAGGACGCCGCGCAGCTCGCCGACGCGCTGTCGGCCAGCCTCGAACCCGGCGTCACCGCGCTGGTCAAGGGCTCCCGCGTCAACCGCCTGGAACGCGTGGTCGAGCGGCTGGTCGTGCCGCTCCCGGCGGCCGGCAACGGGAACTGAGGGGGCGCAATGCTGCTCGACCTGTTCGCCTGGCTCTCGGACTACTACGGCGGGTTCCGCGTCTTCGGCTACCTCACGCTGCGAGCGATCTTCGCCGCGCTCACGGCGCTCACGATCGCGCTGTTCGTCGGCCCGTCGATGATCCGGATGCTGGCCGCGCGGCAGATCGGCCAGGTAGTGCGGGACGACGGCCCGGGCTCGCACCTCGGCAAGAAGGGCACGCCGACGATGGGCGGCGCGCTGATCCTTATCGCGGTCACCGCCGGCACGCTGCTGTGGGCGGACCTGACCAACCGCTTCGTGTGGATCGCGATCACCGTCACGCTCGCGTTCGGGCTGATCGGCTTCTACGACGACTACCTGAAGCTGGTGGTGCGAGATCCGCGGGGGCTCGCCGCGCGCTGGAAATACCTGTGGCAGTCGATCGCCGGCCTCACGGCCGCCGTCGCGCTGTGGGTGACCGCCGACGCCCCGGAGCAGACCTCGCTCTACGTCCCGTTCTTCAAGACCGTCGTGCTTCCGATGGGCGCCGCGGCGTTCGTGATCCTCGCCTACTTCGTGATCGTCGGCAGCAGCAACGCCGTGAACCTGACCGACGGGCTCGACGGCCTCGCCATCATGCCCTGCGTGATGGTCGCGGGAGGGCTGGCGGTCTTCGCGTACGTGACCGGGCGCGTCGACTTCGCCGGCTACCTGCAGATCCCCTACGTGCCGGGGGCGGGGGAGATGCTGATCTTCTGCGCGACGATCGTCGGCGCCGGGCTCGGCTTCCTGTGGTTCAACACCTATCCGGCGCAGGTCTTCATGGGCGACATCGGGGCGCTCGCGCTCGGCGCGGCGCTCGGCGTCGTCGCCGTGATCGTGCGCCAGGAGATCGTGCTCGCGATCATGGGCGGCCTGTTCGTGCTCGAGACGGTCTCCGTGATCCTGCAGGTGGCGTCGTTCCGGCTGCGCGGCAAGCGCATCTTCCGCATGGCGCCGATCCACCACCACTACGAGCTGAAGGGCTGGGCGGAGCCCAAGGTCATCGTCCGCTTCTGGATCATCTCGTTCATGCTGGTCCTGATCGGGCTGGCCACGCTGAAGCTCCGCTGATGCAGCAGGCCACCCGCAACCCGCGCAGCGTGATCGTGGGCCTCGGCCGCACCGGGGTGTCCTGCGCGCGCCACCTCGCGGCCCGCGGCCACCGCCTCGTCGTGACCGACTCGCGCGCGAACCCGCCGGGGCTCGCGGAACTGAAGCGCCTGGTGCCCGATGCGGCGACCGCGCTCGGCGGCTTCGATCCCGCCGTGCTCGACGGCGCGGACCAGGTGGTCGTGTCGCCCGGCGTGTCCCTCGCGGAGCCGTTCCTGCGCCGCGCGGCCGCGCAGGGCCTCGACCTCGTCGGGGACATCGAGCTCTTCGCGCGCGAGGCGGGCGGGCGCGTCGTCGGCATCACCGGCACCAACGGCAAGAGCACGGTCACGACGCTGGTCGGCGAGTTCGCGAAGGCGGCGGGGCTCGAGGTGCGCGTCGGCGGCAACCTCGGCGAGCCCGCGCTCGACCTGCTCGAGGGACCGCCGGCCGCGATGTACGTGCTCGAGCTCTCCTCGTTCCAGCTCGAGACGACCTGGTCGCTGCAGCCGGAGGCCGCGGCGGTGCTGAACGTCAGCGCCGACCACCTCGACCGCTACCGCGACCTCGCCGAGTACGCCGCGGCCAAGGCGCGCATCTTCGAGCGCGCGGCGACGGCGGTCGTCAACCTCGACGACTCGATCGTCGTGCGGATGCTGCGTCCCGGCCAGCGCAGCGTGGGCTTCAGCCTGCGCCGCGAGGATGCCGAGTTCCGGCTGCTGCGCCAGGGCGGCGAGGACTGGCTGGCCGCTGGGGCCGAGCCCGTCCTGCCGCTCGCGGCACTCGCGCTCCCGGGCCGGCACAACGCCGCGAACGCGCTCGCCGCGCTCGCGATCGGCAGCGTCTGCGGATTCCCGCTGGAGGCGATGGCCGGCGTGCTGCGCGGCTTCCGCGGGCTGCCGCACCGCGCCGAGCGCGTGCGCGACCGCCGGGGCGTCGCCTGGATCGACGATTCGAAGGGCACGAACGTCGGCGCGACCGTCGCGGCGATCGACGGCATGGACGGGCCACTCGTGCTGATCGCGGGCGGGGAGGGCAAGGGACAGGACTTCGCGCCGCTCGGCCCAGCCTGCCGCGGCAAGGTGCGGGAGGCGATCCTGATCGGCCGCGACGCGCCCCGCATCGCCGCCGTGCTCGAGGGCTCCTGCCCGGTCTCCTTCGCAGACTCGATGGAAGCCGCCGTCGCGGCGGCTGCCGCCGCCGCCCGTGCCGGCGACACCGTGCTGCTGTCGCCCGCCTGCGCGAGCTTCGACATGTTCCGCGACTATGCGCATCGCGGCGACGTGTTCGCCGCCGCCGTCCGGGAGCTGCCGGCATGAGCACGAAGGCATCGCTCCAGTATTCGCGCTCGGCCGGAAGGCAGCGCCGGCTCGCGCTCGACCCGGTGATCCTCGTCACCGTCGGCGCGTTGCTGCTGGCGGGACTCGTCATGGTCTCCTCCGCTTCGCTCAGCGTCGCGGAAGGCCTGCACGAGAACCTGTATTTCCATTTCGAGCGCCAGTTCTTCTCGGTGCTGCTGGGTTGTGCGTTCGCCGCCGCCGTGCTGGTCGTGCCGATCGCGACCTGGAAGCGGGTCGCGCCCTGGCTCCTGGTGGCGAGCCTCGTGCTGCTGGTCCTCGTCCGCATCCCGGCCATCGGCCACGAGGTCAACGGCAGCTGGCGCTGGATCCGCATCGGTCCGCTGAATTTCCAGCCTTCCGAGCTGGCGCGCTGGTTCCTCGTCACCTATATCGCGGTCTTCGCCGTGCGCCACCAGACGGAGCTGCGCAGTTCCGCGCAGGGCTTCTACAAGCCGCTCGCCGTGCTCGCCGCCGCCGCCGTGCTCCTGCTCATCGAGCCGGATTTCGGCGCCGCGGTGGTGCTCTGCGTCACCGGCACCGCCGTGCTGTTCATGGCGGGGGCGCGCCTGCGAGACTTCATGGTCGTCTGCGGCATCGGCGCCGGGCTGATAGCCCTGCTCGCGCTGCTGAGCCCGTACCGGCTGCAGCGACTGATCGCATTCCTGGACCCCTGGGCGGACCCGTACGACAGCGGCTTCCAGCTGACCCAGTCGCTGATCGCGATCGGCCGCGGCGAGTGGTTCGGCGTCGGGCTCGGCTCGAGCATCCAGAAGCTCTACTACCTGCCCGAAGCGCATACCGATTTCGTGTTCGCCGTCTTCGCGGAGGAGTTCGGCCTGCTCGGCGTCCTCGCGATCGTGTTCGCCTTCCTCGTGCTGATGCTGCGGAGCCTGCGCCTCGCGCGCATCGCCGCGGACGCCGGCATGCCGCTGCATGCCTGCCTCGCCGCCGGGTTCGGCGTGTGGATCGGCTTGCAGGCCTTCCTGAACATGGGCGTGAACATGGGCCTGCTGCCCACGAAGGGGCTCACGCTTCCGCTCCTGTCGTACGGACGCTCGAGCATGATCGTCACGCTCGCGTGGATCGGGATGCTGCTGCGCGTGCACCACGAGGTCGCCGCATCCGGCAAGAGCGCGCTCCCGCCCGAGGGACGCGCGCCATGAGCCGCACCGTGATGATCATGGCGGGCGGCACCGGCGGGCACGTGTTCCCGGCGCTGGCGATCGCGGAGATGCTGCGGGCCTCGCGCGAGATCGTCTGGCTCGGCACGCAGGCGGGCATCGAGGCGCGGCTCGTGCCCGCGGCCGGCTATCCCGTCGAATGGATCGAGGTCGAGGGGCTGCGCGGCAAGGGCCTCGGCCGCTGGCTGGCGGCGCCGCTGCGCCTGCTCAGGGCCGTCGCGCAGGCGCGCAAGGCCCTCGCGCGGCGTCGTCCCGGAGTCGTGCTGGGTCTCGGCGGTTTCGCCTCGGGGCCGGGCGGCATCGCGGCCTGGCTCGCCGGCACGCCGCTGGTCGTCCACGAACAGAACGCCGTCGCCGGCCTCACGAATCGCTGGCTCGCGCGGCTCGCGTCCCTCATCGCCGAGGGATTCCCGGGCAGCTTCCCCTCCGCGCAGCACGCGATCTACGTCGGCAACCCCGTGCGTATCGACATCGCCTCGCTGCCGGCACCGCGCCAGCGCTTCGAGTCCCGGAACGGTCCCATGCGGGTCTTCGTGTTCGGCGGCAGCCAGGGCGCGCTCGCGCTCAACCGGCTCGTGCCCGCCGCGGTCGCGCTGTTGCCGGAGTCGCGTCGCCCGTGGGTGCTGCACCAGACGGGCACGAAGGATCGCGAGGCCACGGAAGCCGCATACCGCGCCGCCGGTGTGCAGGCCGACGTGCGTCCTTTCATCGACGACATGGCGGCGGCCTACGCGAATGCGGACCTCGTGATCTCGCGCGCGGGAGCCTCGACGGTGTCGGAGCTCGCGGCTGCCGGTGTCGGCGCGATCCTCGTACCGTTTCCCGCGGCGGCGGACGATCACCAGACGCGCAATGCCGAGTGGCTCGGCCGCGTCAGCGCGGCGCAGGTGGTCGCCGAGGCCGGTCTGACTGCGGCGGAGCTCGCCAACCGGCTGGCGACCCTGTTCGGCAACGGCCGGGCGCGGCTGCTCGCGATGGCGGAGGCGGCGCGCTCGCTCGCGGTGACCGACGCCGCGCGCCGCGTCGCGGACCTCTGCCTGCAGGCCGAGGGAGGCCGCGCATGAGCGACCGCATGCGCCGCGTCAGCCTGATCCACTTCATCGGCATCGGTGGCGCCGGCATGGGTGGCATCGCCGAGGTGCTGGTGAACCTCGGCTACGCCGTGCAGGGCTCGGACCTGCGCGCGAACCCCGTGACGGCGCGGCTCGCGAAGATGGGCGTTCGGATCTTCTTCGGGCACGCGGCGGACCAGGTCGCCGGTGCGAGCGTCGTCGTCGCGTCCTCCGCGGTCGCCGCCGACAACCCTGAGCTCGCCGCCGCGGTCGCCGCCCGCATTCCCGTCGTGCGGCGCGCCGAGATGCTCGGCGAGCTGATGCGCTTCCGGCAGGGCGTCGCCGTCGCCGGCACGCACGGCAAGACCACGACGACGAGCCTCGTCGCCTCCGTCCTCGCGGAGGGCGGCCTCGACCCGACCTTCGTGATCGGCGGCCTCCTCAAGAGCGCGGGCAGCAACGCCAAGCTCGGCACGAGCCGCTACCTGGTGGCGGAGGCGGACGAGAGCGACGCCTCGTTCCTGCACCTGCAGCCGGTAGTCGCGATCGTCACCAACATCGACAACGACCACCTCGGCACGCACGGCGGCGACTTCGAGAAGCTGAAGCAGAGCTTCGTCGAGTTCCTGCACAACCTGCCGTTCTACGGGCTCGCCGTCCTGTGCAGCGACGACGAGGTCGTGCGCGAGATCCTGCCGCAGGTCGGCCGGCCGACGGTCCGCTACGGGCTCGGCGAGGACGCGGACATGCGCGCCGCGGGTGTCGAGCGCGAGGCCGGCGTGACGCGCTTCGAGGTCCTGCGGCCGGGCCGCGAGCCGCTGCCGGTCCGGCTCAACCTGCCGGGCCTGCACAATGTCCGGAACGCGCTCGCGGCGATAGCCGTCGCGACCGAGCTCGACGTCGACGACGCGGCCATCCAGCGCGCGCTCGCGAACTTCCAGGGCATCGGCCGCCGCCTCGAGGTCGTGGGCGAGGTCGCGACCAAGTCAGGCCGCATCACGCTGGTCGACGACTACGGCCACCACCCGACCGAGATCGAGGCGACCGTCGACGCCGTCCGCCAGGCCTGGCCCGGCCGCCGCCTGGTGCTCGCCTTCCAGCCGCATCGCTACACGCGCACCCGCGACCTGATCGACGACTTCGGTCGCGCGCTCTCCGCGGCGGATGCGCTGCTCGTCACCGAGGTGTATGCGGCCGGCGAGGAACCGATCGCGAATGCCGACGGGCGCGCGATCTGCCGCGCCGTGCGCGGCCGCGGCCGGCTCGAGCCGGTGTTCGTCGAGGACGTGCGCGAGCTGCCCGCGGCGCTCGCGGGCGTGATCGCGGACCGCGACGTCGTGCTGACGATGGGCGCGGGCAGCATCGGCGCCGTCGCGCACGAGCTGCCGGGCAGGCTCGGGGTCACCAGCGCGAGGGCCGGGCGATGACGAAGTTCGCCATCGCGCCGGAGTTTCGCGAGCGCGTGCTGCGCGACGAGCCGATGTCGCGGCACACGTCCTGGCATGTCGGCGGTCCGGCCGACGCCTGGTTCTCGCCGCGCGACGTCGAGGACCTGTCGGCTTTCCTGCGCGCGCTCCCGACGGAAGTGCCGGTCACGTGGGTCGGCCTCGGCAGCAACCTGCTCGTGCGCGACGGCGGCATCCGCGGAGTCGTGATTTCGGTGCACGGCATCCTGACCGCGCTCGAGCGCGTGGGCGACGACAGCGTGCGCGCCGAGGCGGGCGTCGCCTGCGCCCGGCTCGGGCGCCAGTGCGCGAAGTGGCAGCTCGGGCCCGCGGACTTCTTCGCCGGCATCCCCGGCACCGTCGGCGGCGCGCTCGCGATGAACGCCGGCGCCTGGGGCGGCGAGACCTGGCCGCGCGTGGCCGAGGTCGAGACCATCGATCGCGCGGGCGGCCGCCACCGGCGTGCCGCCGCCGAGTACCGCTATGCGTACCGCAGCGTGACGCCGCCCGTGGCGGGCGAGTGGTTCCTGTCCGGGACCTTCCGCTTCGAGCCGCGGCCAGACGCCAGCACCGACTCGATCAAGAAGCTGCTCGAGAAGCGGCACGCCAGCCAGCCGATAGGCGCCTGGAGCTGCGGCTCCGTCTTCACGAACCCGCCGGGGCAGCACGCCGCGCGGCTGATCGAGGGCGCCGGGCTCAAGGGCTTCCGCATCGGCGGCGCATCCGTGTCCGAGAAGCACGCGAACTTCATCCTGAACGAGGGCCAGGCGACGGCAGCCGACCTCGAGGCGCTGGTCCGGCACGTGCAGAAGACGGTCGAGCGCGTGCACGGCGTGAAGCTCGTGCCCGAAGTCCGCGTGATCGGGGAGGCCGCATGACGGTCTTCGCATCCGATCGCGCGCTGACTTCGCGGCCGGGACCCGCGCTCGCTCGCGCCGCCGGATCCCGTGCGCGCCGGCAGACAGTGACGGCAGAGACGCGTCGATGAGCCGCTTGCGGTCAACGGGCGTCGAGTTCCGAAAGGTCACGAACGCGCGCGAGTTCGGGCGCGTTGCCGTGCTGATGGGCGGCACGAGCGCCGAACGAGAGGTGTCGCTCATGTCGGGCAACGCCGTGCTCGAGGCGCTCGTCTCGCGCGGTGTCGATGCCGCGGGCTTCGACCCGGCCGGGCGTGAATTGACCGAGCTCGTCGCGAACGGCTTCGATCGTGTCTTCATCGCGCTGCACGGCCCGGGCGGCGAGGACGGCGCGGTGCAGGGCGCGCTCGAGTGGCTGGGCCTGCCGTACACCGGCAGCGGCGTGCTCGGCTCGGCCGTCGGCATGGACAAGCTGCGCACCAAGCGGCTCGCGGGCGCTGCGGGCGTCGTGACGCCGCCGTGGATGCTGCTCACCGGCGCCCCGGACTTCGAGCGCGCAGTCGCGGAGCTCGGCCTGCCGCTCGCGGTGAAGCCCGCGACCCAGGGCTCCAGCGTCGGGATGAGCCGCGTCGACGTAGCGGGCGACCTGCCGGCGGCCTGGCGCGCGGCCGCGGCGCTCGACCCGGTCGTGATCGCCGAGCGCTGGATCACCGCCGGCGAGTACACCGTCGCCGTGCTGCAGGGCGAGGCGCTGCCGGCCATCCGCATCGAGACGCCGCGCGCCTTCTACGACTACCACGCGAAGTACTTCGCGGACGACACCCGCTACCTCATTCCCTGCGGCCTCGCGGAGCCCGCCGAGACGGCGCTGAAGCGCATGGCGCTCGCCACCTTCGCGGCCACCGGGGCCTCGGGCTGGGGCCGGGTCGACTTCGTCATGGACGAGTCGGGCCAGGGAATGCTGCTCGAGATCAACACGGTGCCGGGCATGACGAGCCACTCGCTCGTGCCGATGGCCGCGCGTGCAAAAGGCATCGACTTCCCGGAGCTCGTGTGGCGCGTCCTCGAGACGAGCTCCTCGCGGGAGCGGACCTGATGAACCTCTTCCGCAAGCGCAGCCGCAACCGCAGGAGGGCCGCCGGCCGCGGCTTCGAGATGCCGAAGCTCGAGTGGAACCGCGCGGGCCGGGTCGCCGGGGCGCTCGCCGCTGTTGCCGCCCTCGCGGGCCTGCTCGCGGTCGGGCTCGACCAGCCGCTGCGCAGCATCGCCGTGGACGGCCCGTTCCAGCGCGTGTCGGCGGTCGAGGTCCAGCAGGCCGCGCTCGGCGCATTGAAGGGCGGATTCGTGAGCGCGGACCTCGATCGCGTGCGCGCGGCCGTCGAGGCGCTGACCTGGGTGGACCGCGCACGCGTGCAGCGGCTGTGGCCGGACCGCATCCGCATCGAGGTCGTCGAACAGCAGGCCGCCGCGCGCTGGGGCGAGGACGGCCTGCTGAACACCCGCGGCGAGCTGATCGCCACCGGCGTGCGCCACGTGCCGCCGGAGCTGCCGCGGCTCGACGGGCCGCAGGGCACCGAGGCGATGGTCGCGCAGCGCTTCCTCGCGACCCAGGACCGCCTCGGCGGGCTCGGCCTGCAGGTCGCCGCACTGCGGCTCGACGCGCGCGGCGCCTGGGAGCTCGACCTGTCGACCGGCGTCACGGTGCGGCTCGGCCGGCGCCAGGTCGACGAGCGCATGGACCGCTTCGTGCAGTTCGGCTCGCAGGTGATCGCCGGCCGCGCGGCGGAAGTGCGCTACGTCGACATGCGCTATTCGAACGGATTCGCGATCGGCTGGCGGGGCAACCGCCCGCCAAGGGACGACAGGCCCGTGGTCGCCGGGCAGCTGCAGGGAGATCCCGGGATCGATGGCTAAGCGCTCCGACCGCAACCTGATCGTGGGCCTCGACATCGGGACGTCGAAGGTCGTCGCGCTCGTCGGCGAGATGCATGGCGACGGCAGCCTCGAGGTGATCGGCCTCGGCTCGCATCCCTCGCGCGGCCTGAAGAAGGGCGTGGTCGTGAACATCGACTCGACCGTGCAGTCGATCCAGCGCGCGATCGAGGAGGCCGAGCTGATGGCAGGCGTCGAGATCCGCTCGGTGTTCGCGGGGATCGCCGGCAGCCACGTGCGCAGCCTCAATTCGCACGGCATCGTCGCGATCAAGGACAAGGAGGTGGCAGGCGGCGACGTCGCGCGCGTCATGGACGCGGCGCAGGCGGTGCCGATCCCGGCCGACCAGAAGATCCTCCACGTCCTGCCGCAGGAATTCATCATCGATGGCCAGGAGGGCATCCGCGAGCCGGTCGGCATGTCGGGCGTCCGCCTCGAGGCGCGCGTGCACATCGTGACCGGCGCCGAGAGCGCCGCGCAGAACATCGTCAAGTGCGTGCAGCGCTGCGGCCTCGAGGTCGAGGACATCGTGCTCGAGCAGCTCGCGTCGTCTTTCGCGGTGCTCACCGACGACGAGAAGGAGCTCGGCGCCTGCCTCGTCGACGTCGGCGGCGGCACGACGGACATCGCGGTCTTCTCGGGCGGGGCGATCCGCCACACGGCCGTGATCCCCGTCGCCGGCGACCAGGTCACGAACGACATCGCGGTCTCGATGCGCACGCCGACGCCCTACGCGGAGGAGATCAAGATCCGCTACGCCTGCGCACTCTCGCAGCTCGCGAACCCGGACGAGACCATCGAGGTGCCCTCGGTCGGCGACCGGCCCTCGCGCCGCCTCGCGCGCCAGACGCTCGCCGAGATCGTCGAGCCGCGCTACGAGGAGCTCTTCATGCTGATCCGCGACGAGCTGCGCCGCTCCGGGTTCGAGGAGTCGGTCGCGGCGGGCGTCGTGCTGACCGGCGGCAGCGCGAAGATGGAAGGCGCCGTCGAGCTCGCCGAGGAAATCTTCCACATGCCCGTCCGCCTCGGCAGTCCCGCCGGCGTGACCGGGCTCGGTGACGTGGTGAAGAACCCGATCCATGCCACGGGCGTGGGTCTCTTGCTTTATGGCCGGGCCAATGCCGGCCAGACGGCGCCGAAGATCGTCGGCGACGGGATGAAGACCGCGGTGGAGCGGATGAAGTCGTGGTTCCAGGGGTATTTCTGACGTAGCGGAGGAGTGGACATGTTCGAATTGATGGACAACTTCAGCCAGACGGCTGTGATCAAGGTGATCGGCGTGGGCGGCGGCGGCGGCAACGCCGTGTCGCACATGGCGAAGTGCGGAATCGAGGGCGTGGAGTTCATCTGCGTCAACACGGATGCGCAGGCGCTCAAGCATTCGCAGGTGAAGATCTCGCTGCAGATCGGCTGCAACATCACGAAGGGACTCGGTGCGGGCGCGAACCCGGAAGTCGGCCGCCAGGCGGCGATGGAGGACCGTGACCGCATCATCGAGCTGATCGAGGGCTGCGACATGCTCTTCATCACCGCCGGCATGGGCGGCGGGACGGGCACGGGCGCGGCGCCGGTCGTCGCGCAGGTCGCGCGCGAGCTCGGGATCCTCACGGTCGCGGTCGTGACCCGGCCGTTCACGATGGAGGGGGGCAAGCGCGCCGCGGTCGCCGAGGCCGGCATGACCGAGCTGTCACGGCACGTGGATTCGCTGATCACGATCCCGAACCAGAAGCTGCTGCAGGTGCTCGGCGGCCAGACCACGCTCCTCGAGGCGTTCAAGCGCGCCAACGAGGTGCTGCAGGGCGCCGTCCAGGGCATCGCCGAGCTGATCACCCGGCCCGGCCTCATCAACGTGGACTTCGCCGACGTGCGCACCGTGATGTCGGAGACGGGCCTCGCGATGATGGGCTCCGGCATCGGCACGGGCGAGCACCGCGCGCGCGTCGCGGCCGAGATGGCCGTGTCGTCGCCGCTGCTCGAGGACATCAACCTCGCGGGTGCGCACGGCATCCTCGTCAACGTGACGGCGGGCCTCGACCTGTCGATCGGCGAATTCGAGGAGGTCGGCAGCACCGTCAAGCAGTTCGCGGCCGAGGACGCGACCGTCGTGGTCGGCACGGTCATCGAGCCGGAAATGCAGGGCGAGCTGCGCGTGACGGTGGTCGCAACCGGCCTCAACCGCAGCAAGCCGGCCATTTCGGCGCCGGTGCAGCAGGCGGCTGCCGCCGCGGCCCGCAGGCCGGGCGATGTCAAGCTCGTGGCGCAGCGCCCGGCGCGCGCCCCGGCGCCGGACTACAGCCACTTGGACCGCCCGGCGGTCCAGCGCCATCCGCAGCGCGCGGTGGGCGACGGCTTGCGCGCGAGCTTCGGCGGCGAGGACGTGCTCGACATCCCGGCCTTCCTCCGGCGCCAGGCCGACTGAGGCCGGCCGTGGCCCGCGAGGGC
>DATEEF010000090.1:0-9312 GCA_035281265.1 Steroidobacteraceae bacterium | reverse complement strand
GGCGGCGACGCGACACTCGTCGCGCCCTGCCCGGAAGGCAATGCCAACTTCGCTCACCTCGGCAGTTTCACCGCGACGGCATCGGCCGAAAGACAGGACGCCTTTTGGCAGGGCGTCGGCGAGGCCGTCGCGTCTCGCATCGGGCCGAAGCCGCTCTGGCTCAGCACCGCAGGCCATGGCATCGCCTGGCTTCACGTGCGGCTCGATTCGCGACCGAAGTACTATCGCCATGCGCCGTACATGAGGATCTGACGCACGATGGCCATGGAAACCCTGGGCCTGCTGGTCGCGGGCGTCTTCGTCATCGCGCTCCTGTACTCGTCCGTCGGGCACGCCGGCGCCTCCGGCTACATCGCGGTCATGTCGCTGCTCAGCCTGGCGCCCGCGGAGATCAAGCCCATCGCGCTCGCGCTCAACATCCTGGTCGCATCCATCGGCAGCTGGCAGTTCTGGCGCGCGGGCCACTTCTCCTGGAGCCTGTTCTGGCCCTTTGCGCTGTTGTCGGTGCCATTCGCATTCCTGGGCGGGTACCTCAACCTGCCGACGCAGGCCTTCAAGATCGTCGTCGGCATCGTGCTCCTGATATCCGCCGCGCAGTTCCTGTTGCGGCCGCCTGCCGAAGGTGAATCGCATCCGCCGGCGAAGCCGCTGGCCATGGGCGTCGGTGCGGGGCTCGGCCTGCTCTCGGGTCTCACGGGTACCGGCGGCGGCATCTTCCTGACGCCCTTGCTGATCTTCCTGCGCTGGGCGCGGACCAAGACCGCATCGGCGACCTCGGCGCTCTTCATCCTGCTCAACTCGATCTCGGGGCTTCTCGGCAACTTCAGCGCGACGCAGGCCTTTCCGAAATTCGGCGTCTCGCTGCTGGTCGCCGCGGGGCTAGGCGGCGCGATCGGTTCCTGGTGCGGCAGCCGGCGCCTGGCGCCGCTCGTCATCAAGCGCCTGCTGGCGGTGGTGCTCATCATCGCGGGAATGAAGCTGGTGTTCACGTGAGCGATCCTGCGGCAGAAAGTGCCGCCGTGCTGCGCTTCTGGTTCGGGGAATCGGGGTCCGAGGCCTGGTGGAAGCCCGATCCGGCCTTCGACGCGACGATCCGGCGGCGATTTGCAGCGGTCTACGAGCGCGCGATCCTCGGGGAGCTGTTCGCCTGGCGCGCCAAGCCGGAAGGCCGGCTCGCGGAGATCATCGTGCTCGACCAGTTCTCGCGGAACCTTTTCCGCGACAGCGCGCGCGCGTACGCGCAGGACCTCGCGGCGCTGGCGCTGGCACAGGAGGCCGTGGCTGCAAAGGCACACCTCTCGCTCGAGCCCGTGCAGCGTGCCTTCCTGCTGCTGCCGTACATGCACAGCGAGTCGCGCGAGATTCACGCGGTGGCGGAAAAGCTGTTCCGCGAATTCGCGCCGCCCGAGAACCACGACTTCGAGCTGCGGCACAAGGCGATCGTGGACCGCTTCGGCCGCTATCCGCACCGCAACGAGGTGCTGGGGCGGGCCTCGACGGCCGAGGAGCTGGAATTCCTCGGCCAGCCGGGCTCGTCGTTCTGAGGCTTACTGCTTCGTGTAGAGGTGCGTGAAGCGGTCCGTCTTCCCGCGGATCGCCTTGTCGAACACCTCCAGGCTGTGGTCGTCCGTGGTGTTGCGGTAGCCGGGCCACTCTTTCTCGAGCTTGAAGCCGTGGGCCGTGATGTCCTTCTTCGCGAAGGCCTCTTCGATGCGGTGCAGCTCCTGCGCGGCCGAGCTTCCGGTCCCCGCCTTGGCCGCGTGATCCACGATCAGGAGCTTGCCGCCGGGCTTCAGCGCGCGGTTCAGCTGGTCGAGCACGCCGCCGGCGTCGATCTTCGGCCAGCCGTTCGACTCGTCGACCCAGTACAGGTCGTGGTAGCCCATGAACAGGAAGACCAGGTCGTACTGTGCGCTGCCGAGGTCGAGGTTGCCGGTCTCCACGGCGCGCCTCGTGATGGACTTGAGTCGATCGTTCGCAAAGCGTTCCTTGATGCCTTCCTGGCTGAAATAGAAGTAGCCGGGGTTGTTGACGAGCGTCACGCTGCCCGTCGGCCCGACGGCGTACGAGATCAGCTCGCTCCAGTAGCCGCCGCCGCCGAAGAAGTCCGCGACCTTCATGCCGGGTTTCACGCCGGCGAAGGCGAGCAATTCCGCCGGCTTGTCCTGGGCATCTCGTTCGCGGTCCTTCGCGCTGCGCTCCGGCTTTGCGACGGCCGCCGTCAGGTAATCGGGAACCGTCTGGGCCTGCAGCGGCAGAGCGAGCAGGCATCCGGCGAGAAGTGAAGCAAATCGGCGCATGACGTTCTCCTGGTCCTAGTTGCCGCCCGGCACGCCCTTGCGGTAGTCGAGGGCGGGGGCGCGATCGCCGAGCAGCGCCCGGTACTGGAAATCGGGGCCGCGGCGTTCGGCGAACTCCGCCTTGGCTTTCGCGAGGATATCAGGGCTCGTGAAGAGCTCGCGGCCGGTGAGCGCGAGAGTTTGCGAAGCGACGTTCATGCCCTTGTAGCCGATGGACATGCCGCCGGCTGCGGTCGCCTGCCAGCTGTGCGCCGACGTGCCCGGCACCCAGGTCGCGGTCCGAAGGCCGACGGTCGGGACGGTCCAGCTCACGTCGCCGACGTCGGTGGAGCCGAGGCCGGGCCGCTCGAAGTCCCAGGCCTGCACCTTCTCGTGCGAGGCGAGCTCCACGGACGGCGACATCAGCGTCGCGTAGATCTTCTCCGCGAACGACTGCTCCTCCGGCGTGTAGGCAAAGCCGCCGACCTCGTTCAGCTTCGCGTTCATGACGCGTGCGAGGGCGTCGTTGGCGAGCAGGTTGTGCGTGCCGCCGATGATCTCGTGGTCGACCGTCGTGCCGGTGCCGAGCGCCGCACCCTCGGACACCTTGACGAGCCGGTCGAAGATGGACTCGACGGTCTTCGAGTCGGCATGGCGCACGTAGTAATAGACCTCGGCGAAGTCGGGCACGACGTTCGGGGCGGAGCCGCCGCTCGTGATCACGTAGTGCATGCGGGCTTCCGACGGGATGTGCTCGCGCATGAGGTTCGCCATGTAATCCATCGCCTCGACGCCGTCGAGCGCCGAGCGGCCCTTCTCCGGCGCGCCGGAGGCATGCGCGGACAGGCCGTGGAAGCGGAACTTCGCCGACTTGTTTGCGAGCGCCTTGTCGATGCCGGCAAAGTTCACGTCCGAGGCGTGCCAGTGCATCACCGCGTCGACGTCGTTGAAGAGCCCCGCCCGCACCATGTACACCTTTCCGGAGCCGCCTTCCTCCGCGGGCGTGCCGTACACGCGGATCGTGCCCGGCGTGCCGCTCTTCCTGAGCCAGTCGGCGAGCGCGATGCCGGCGGAGACGGAGGCCGTGCCGAACAGGTGGTGCCCGCAGGCATGTCCAGCGCCCTTGCCCTCGATCGGCTTGCGCTCGGGCACCGCGTCCTGGTTGATGCCGGGCAGCGCGTCGAACTCCGCGAGGATGCCGATGACGGGCTTGCCGCTGCCCGCGCTCGCGACGAATGCGGTCGGGATTTCCGCGACGCCGGCCTCGACCTTGAATCCCGCCTTGCCCAGTTCCTCCTGGAGCAGCGCGGAACTCTTCGTCTCCTGGTAGCCGACTTCCGCGTACTCCCATATCGTGCGCGCGACCTGGGCGTCGCGGGCTTCGCGGCCGGCGAGGAACTGGCGCATGCCGTCGCCGGATTCCGCGCCGAAGGACGGCGATGCAGCGAGGGCGAGTGCGAGGCTGACAGCGGCTTTCTTCATCGGACTTTCCGTGGCCTGGATCGGGAGGCGGCCAGCTTAGCGGCCGGCCGCGCCGGCAGCTACCCCGATGGGCTAGGATGCGGCGCAGCATGACCGCGAGCCGGATCCTCGTCATCAACCGCCGCTTTCGTGGCCCGCCGACCTCCGGCAACGGCGGCTACACCTGCGGCATGCTCGCGGCCGCTGCCGCGAAGCCCGTGGAAGTGCGGCTGATCCGGCCGCCGCCGCTCGACAAGCCGCTCGAGATCTCCGCGGACGCGGCGACATCGGGGCTCGTGCTCAAGGACGGCGCCGACATCGTGGCGACGGCGACCCCGAAGACCTTCCAGCTCGAAGTGCCGAAGCCGCCGACCTACGCCCAGGCGCTCGCCGCGGTGAAGAACTACGAAGGCTTCCAGGCGCACGCGTACTCCGACTGCTTCGTCTGCGGTCCGGCGCGCGAGCGCGGCGACGGCATGCGCATCTTCGCCTCGCCGATCGAGGGCATGGACGTCGTGGCCGCGGCCTGGATGCCCGACCGCTCCATGGGCGGCGCCGACGGCAAGGTGCTGCCCGAGTTCATGTGGGCGGCGCTCGACTGCCCCGGATTCTTCGCCACCGGCGCCGCCATCAAGGGGCCGCTGCTCGGCACCTACGCCGCGCGCATCGACCGCTGCGTGCATCTCGACACGCCCTGCGTCGTCATCGGCTGGGCGCTGAAGCACGACGGCCGCAAGCACGTCGTCGGCACGGCGATCTTCGACAACTTCGGCGAGCTGTGCGGACGTGCGCTCGCGACCTGGATCGAGCCGAAATCGGCCGCCTAGCGCGGCTTCGCGTGCAGGAGCTCGAGCCCTTCCGCGTGCCCGCGCTGGAATCCCTTCCAGAGCGTGATGCCGTCCGTGCCGGGGCTGTAGGCGCCGTACGCCTCGTTCGCTGACGGCGGCCAGGTCCCGTCGTTCGATCGCGGCGTCAACCCGTCGAGGTAGCTCGCGCGGCTCGCATCGTCCTTCACGTAGCGGTCGAGGAAGGCGGTGATGAAGTGCAGGTTGATGCCGACGATCCGCGTCGGGCTCCACACCGCGTCCTCGAACCAGTCCTGGTCCCACAGGCGTTCGCGCATTTCCTCGGGCGCCGGCCCGAGGCCGATGCGGTGCCCGCCGCCGAGGTAGGTCAACAGGTATCGATCGCTGCGCGTCGCCTGGTGGAAGAACGTGCGCGCCCCGCTCGAGTAGTCGACGGTCCCGTCGCGGTCGCCCGAGATCAGCAGGAGCGGGGCGGTGATCGAGCCGATTCCGTCCGCGCCCCAGGCATTCAACGAGCCACCCGCGGGCGCCAGCGCGACCACCGCTTTCAGGCCGGCCACGCGCAGCGCGTTGCGTGATTCACCGCCGCGCGCGTAGGCCTTCAACAATTCCCCCGGGACCATCTGGACGACGGGACTTGCGGGATCCAGCTCTGCACCCGCCGCCGTCAGCACGCCGTAGCCGCCCATCGAATAGCCGACGAGCGCGACCCGCGAGGTATCGACAACGGGCGCGTCACCGAGTGCGGCGGGCAACGCCCCGGCGACGAACGCAATGTCGAGCGGGCGGCGAAGAAGAACTTCCGGGAAGCCGCTGCGGTCCGTGATCGGCGGGTCGGCGTGGCGGATCGCCGCGACGACGTAGCCTTTCGAGGCAAGGTTCTCGGTCAGCCAGCTGAGCGCGATCGCATCGTTGTCGTAGCCATGCGATGCGATGACGAGCGGAAACCGTCCCGAAGCCGGCGTCGCGTCGCGGACGGCGATGCCGGGCCGCGTGAACTTCGTGGGTGCCGCCGGCGGTTCCGCCGTGAAACTCCCGGAATAGGTCAGCGGTACGGCATCGGCGGCCGGCATCGCGGGATACCAGACCTCGATGACCAGGCGCCGCTCGCCGTCCACGAGGGCGACCGTGCGGTGGCCGACGCCGTGCTCGCCGAGCTTCGCGAGCTCCGGCGCATCCACCGCCGGCCGGCTGGGCGCGTCGTGGGCGACGACGTCGTTCGTCAGGATGAATCCGAGGAGCAGCCCGATGATGCATCGCATGTGCATCAGTATGGCATCATCATTTGCCGTGCACCCGTTCGCAAAAGACCGCGAGGACTTCGACCGTCTCGGCGCGCGCGCCATGGCGATGCTGGGCGAGTACCTGCGCGCGCTGCCCGGCCAGCCGGTCGATCGCGTCGTCCCCGGCGAGATCCGCCGGCGCCTCATGACGCAGCCGATGCCCGAGCAGGGGCTCGCGCCGGAAGAGATGCTCGAGTTCCTGCGCCGCGAGATCCTGCCCTGGCCCATCGCAGTCGGGCACCGCCGCTCGTATGGCTGGGTCAATTCTCCGCCGGCGCCGATCTCGATCCTGGCCGACGCCTTCGGTACGACGATGAACTGCGGCCTCGACGGCTACGACCACTCGGCGCTCTTCCTGATGGCGAGCGTCGGCCGCTGGATCATGGACCTCGTCGGGTTTCCCGCGGAGGGCAGCCTGTGCCTCCTGCTGACCGGCGGTTCCGCTGCGACATTGAACGCGCTGTCGGCCGCGCGCCATCGCGCGGCGGAGCGCGCCGGCTGGAACCTGCGTGCCGAAGGCCTGCAGGGCGGGCGCGGGCGGCTCGTCGTGTATGCGAGCGCGGAGAGCCACTCGTCGATCCAGAAATGCGTCGAGCAGCTCGGCATCGGCACGGACAACCTGCGCGGCATCCCGGTGGACGACGACTTCCGCATGCAGCCCGCCGCGCTGCGCCGCGCGGTCGAGTCGGACCTGGCTGCGGGATACCTGCCCTGCGCGATCGTCGCCTGCGGCGGCGCGACGAACACGGGCGCCATCGACCCGCTCGACGGGATCGCGGACATCGCGGCCGCCTTCGATATCTGGTTGCACGTCGACGGCGCCTTCGGCGCCTGGGCGGCGCTCGATCCCGCCTATGCGGCCCGATTCGCGGCCGTCGCGCGCGCGGACACGGTGACGCTCAACCCGCACAAGTGGCCTCAGGTCCCGGTCGACTGCGGCGCGCTGCTGACGCGGCACCCCGACGTGCACCGAGCGGCCTTCTCGCTGACGCCGAACTACCTCGTCGCCGGCGACAGCGAGGTGCCCTGGCCCTGCGAGCACATGTTCGAGCTGACCTTCGGCAACCGGGCGCTCAAGACCTGGGCGGCGCTCGCGCGGCTCGGTCGCAGCGGGCTCGCCGAGCTCGTGACGCGCTGCAACCGCCTCGGGTCGCTGCTCGAGGCGCGCGTGCGCGCCGCGCCGGACCTCGAGCTGCTGTCGCCGGCTTCGCTCTCCGTCGTGAACTTCCGCTACCGGCCGGCCGGCAGGACTTTCGGCGATGCGGAGCTGGATGCCCTGAACGCACGGATCTCCGCGGCGGTGAGCGCGAGCGGGGAGGCGCACCTTCCG
This sequence comes from Steroidobacteraceae bacterium, assembly GCA_035281265.1. Classification (GTDB taxonomy): domain Bacteria; phylum Pseudomonadota; class Gammaproteobacteria; order Steroidobacterales; family Steroidobacteraceae; genus SCUD01. The sequence goes on along the minus strand of DATEEF010000090.1, from coordinate 2,153 downwards.
ACGTCACGCGTGCGCGGCCGGCTGTCGCTGCGCGCCTGTTTCCTGCACTACGACAACGACGAAAGCGACGTCGATCACCTGGTGGGACTGGTTCAACGGCTGGGGGCCGAACATGCCTAGGACGCTGCTGCTTTCAACCTGCCTGCTGCAACTCCTCGGTGCGATGGCAACCGTCGCGGAGCAGCCCCGCAACTGGCTGATCGTGGAAAGCCCGCATTCGCAGGACGTGCAGGTGGTCGACCCGCGGACGCGCGAGGTCGTGCGCAGCATTCCCATCGGCGAGCACACGGACGACGTCATGGGCTCGCCGGACGGCCGCGTGTTCTACGTCGGGGCGCAGGACGACATGCGCAGCCCGTTCGGCTACCAGAACAACGAGAGCGGCAAGGTCATGGCCTTCGACAGCCGGAGCTTCGAGCCGCTCTGGTCGGTCGCGCTCGACGGGTCGCCGAACCACATGTCGCGATCCCCGGACGGCAAGCGCATTTATGTCCCGCTCTACACGCGCCAATGGCTGGTCGTGCTGGACGCGAAGGACGGCAGCATCACGCACTGGTGGCCGGCGACCATCGGCAACCATGCCACCGAGATCTCCGCGGACGGCACGCGTCTCTACGTCGGCAACATGGTGACGGACGCGATCTACGTCTATGACACCGCGACCGGCAAGGTCGTGATGTCGATCGACGCGGGCGAGTCCGTGCGGCCGATCGTCCTCGACGAGCCGCGCGGGCTCCTCTACTACCAGCTCTCGCGCCTGCACGGCTTCGAGGTGCGGCGCCTTTCGGACGGCTCCTTCGTGCGTCGCGTCGAGCTGCCGGCGCTGCCGAAGCCGGTGGCCGCGCCGGGCGGCGAGCTCGAGGAGCGGCTCGCGAACCTCGAAGGCGCCTCCGCCTGGCCGTACACCTACAACCACGGACTCGCGATGACCCGGGACGGCAGGCATCTCGTGGCGGTCGCGACCGTCGCGAACTATGCCGCCATCTATTCCCTTCCGGACTTCACGCTGAAGGGCACGGTGCCGGTCGGCGGCAGCCCGAACTGGGTGGCCTGCGACCCGGAGGGCCGGTTCGCGTACGTCTCGAACCCGAAGGACGACTCGGTGTCGGTGATCGACATCGCGGCCGTGCGCGAGGCCGCGCGCATCAAGGTCGGCAAGGGGCCGAAACGGGTCGCGTTCAGCGTCGAGTGAGGCTGCGCACGAGCCACACCAGGCCGCCCACGACGAGCGCCCAGCCGATCCAGGCGGGCCGCGTCGCGAGCGAGACCCAGACCACGCCGCCGAGGAACACGACGCCCGAGGCGACGACGGCATCGCTGCGCCGCCGCTCGCGGCGCAGCTCCGCGCGCAGTTTCTCGAGCGATTCCGACTCGGTCCGCACGACGAGCGTCTCGTCGTAGGCGCGGCGGATCGCGCGGCGGGCGATGACGGGCAGCACCTTGATCGCTTCGGCGATGTCCGGCCAGTGCTCGCGCATGCTGGAAATGACCGTGCGCGGGCTCGCGCGCTCGCGCATCCAGTCGCGCAGGATCGGCAGCGCCGTCTTCCACAGGTCGAGCTCCGGGTAGAGCTGTCGGCCGAGGCCCTCGATGTTGAGCAGGGTCTTCTGCAGCAGGATCAGCTGCGGCTGGACCTGCATCTGGTAGCGGCGCGCGATCTCGAACAGGTGCAGCAGCACGACGCCGAAGGAGATGTCCTTGAGCGGCTTGTCGAATATCGGCTCGCAGACGGTGCGCACGGCCGACTCGAGCTCGTCCACGCGCGTGCCCGCTGGCACCCAGCCGCTCTCGAGGTGCAGCACGGCCACGCGCCGGTAGTCGCGCTCGAAGAAGGCGAGGAAGTTGCCGGCCAGGTAAAGCTGGTCGCGCGGGTCGAGCGTGCCGACGATGCCGAAGTCGACGGCCGCGTAGCGCGGGTTTTTCGGGTCGCTGACGTCGACGAAGATGTTCCCTGGATGCATGTCGGCATGGAAGAAGTTGTGCCGGAACACCTGCGTGAAGAAGATCTCGACGCCGTTCTCGGCGAGCTTCGGGATGTCGGTGCCGAGCTCGCGCAGCCGAGCGACTTCCGAGATCTGGACGCCGCGGATGCGCTCCATGACCATGACGTCCTGGCGGCAGAGGTCCCAGTGCACCTCGGGCACGTGCAGGAG
>DATEEF010000089.1:0-6775 GCA_035281265.1 Steroidobacteraceae bacterium | reverse complement strand
CGCATCGGGCGCAAGCGGCTCTTGATGCTGAGCCTGATCCTGATGGGCGTCGCAACGGTGCTGATCGGGCTTCTGCCGACCTATGCGCAGATCGGCATCTGGGCGCCGATCCTCCTCGTCGCGCTGCGCCTCGCGCAGGGGCTCGCGCTCGGCGGCGAATACGGCGGCGCCGCCACCTACGTCGCCGAGCATGCGCCGCGCGGCCGGCGCGGCTACTACACGAGCTGGATCCAGACCACCGCCACGCTCGGCTTCTTCCTCTCGCTCGCCGTCATACTCGCCTGCCGACTCGGCTTCGGGGAGGCTGCGTTCAAGGCCTGGGGTTGGCGCGTGCCGTTCCTCATCTCCGTCGCCCTGCTCGGCGTGTCGGTCTACATCCGGCTGCGGCTCCAGGAGTCGCCGGTGTTCGCCGAGATGAAGGCCGAGGGCCGCCTGTCGCGCGCGCCGATCACGGAGAGCTTCGGCCAGTGGCGCAATGCCCGCATCGTGCTGCTGGCGCTCCTCGGCGCGACCGCGGGCCAGGGCGTCGTCTGGTACACGGGCCAGTTCTACGCGCTCTTCTTCCTGCAGAACACGCTGAAACTCGATTTCCAGACGTCGTACCTGCTTATCGCCGCGGCCCTCGTCATCGGCACGCCGTTCTTCGTGGTCTTCGGCCGGCTGTCGGACCGCATCGGACGCAAGCGCATCATGGTCGCCGGCTGCCTGCTCGCGGCCCTCACTTTCATCCCGATCTTCAAGGGGCTCACGCAATCCGTGAACCCCGCGCTCGCGGAATTCCAGGCGCGCGCGGCCGTGACCGTCGCCGGCAGCGACTGCCGCTTCCACATCTTCGCCAGGCCGGCGAGCGACTGCGACCGGGCGCGCGACTTCCTGACGAAGGCCGGCGTGAACTACGAGCGCGTCGCGCCCGAGCCAGGCAGCGCGGTCGTGACGACGATCGCCGGCGAGCGGCTCGAGGGATTCGACGAGGCGGGCTACAGGGCCGCGCTCGACGCCGCCGGCTATCCCGCGGGCCCGGACCCCGCACGGGTGAACCTGCCCGTCACGCTCGTGCTGCTCGTCGTGCTGATGCTCTACGTGACGATGGTCTACGGCCCGATCGCGGCCTATCTCGTCGAGCTTTTCCCGACGCGCATCCGGTATTCCTCGATGAGCCTGCCGTACCACATCGGCAACGGCTGGTTCGGGGGCTTCCTGCCCTTCCTCGCGGCGGCCCTCGTCGTCCTGTCCGGCAACATCTACTACGGGCTCTGGTACCCCATCGCGATCGCCGCAATGAGCGGGATCGTCGGCCTCGCGGCGCTCAGGGAAACGAAGGACGTCGACATCCGCTCATGAAGGCGGGCGCCGCACGGATGCCGGCACCTCGCCCGTGACGCCGAGCGCGCGTCCCATGAGCAGGCGCTTCGCCGTGCCGGACGCCTGCGCGAGGGCGAGCAGACCCTGGCGCAGGCGGGACTGCAGCGGATTGCCGCCGAAGTAGAGCTTCTGGATGCCGTCGAGCAGGATCATCGCCGGCAGCGCCTCGGCCTTGCGCCAGCGCTCGTAGCGGCGCAGGACCGCGAACTCGCCGGGGTCGTCACCCGTCGCGAGGGCGGACCCGACGACGTCCACGAGGGCGGCGGCGTCTAGAAACGCGAGGTTGATGCCCTGGCCGGCGAGCGGGTGCACGACGTGCGCGGCGTCGCCGACGAGCGCGATGCGCTGCGACGCATAGCGGCGCGCATGCTGGAGGCGTAACGGGAAGGCGGCGCGCGGCGTCGCGGGACTGAGCCTGCCCAGCACGCCGCCCGAGGCCGCGGTCACCCGTTCCGCGAACTCGGGCTCCGGGCATTGCACGAGGGCTTGCGCCTCGCCGGGCACGGTCGACCACACGAGCGAGACGCGCCCGTCCGCGAGCGGCAGCAGCGCGAGCGGGCCCGTGTCGAGGAAGCGCTGCCAGGCTGTCGAGCCATGCGGCTTCTCCGCATCGAGGTGCGCGACGACCGCGAGCTGCGCATAGTCCCAGCCGCGAGTCTCGATCCCCGCCGCCTGGCGCACGGCCGACTCGGCCCCGTCGGCACCCACGACGAGCCCCGCCCGGAACTCGCGGCCGTCGCCGAGCGCGACGCGGACCGCATCCCGCGCCGGCTCGAGCGCGGCGAGTCCGGCGCGCAGCGGCACGACGCCGAGCGATTCGGCGCGCGCCGTGAGCGCCGACTGGATCGTGCGGTTCTCGCCGATGTGGCCGAGGTCCGGTTCGCCGATCGCGGCGGCGTCGAACACGAGTGCCCCGGGACCCTGCGGGTCCTGGCGCTGCTCCCAGATCACCATCCTCCCGTATGCGCAGGCGCGCGCGGTGACCGCTGGCCACGCGCCCGTCACCTCGAGCAGGCGCTGCGTGGATCGCGACAGCGCGGACACCCGGATGTCGAGCGGCGCATCCGCTGCGGCTGCCGTCACCGGGCGCGGCTCGACGAGCGCGACGGTGAGCCGGGCCGTCGCCGGCGTCGCCGCGAGCAGCGCGGCCGTGCCCGCCCCCGCCATGGCGCCGCCGACAATGACGACGTCGAAGTCGCGCTTCATGCCGGACGGCTCGCGAGCGGCAGCCCGCGTACCAGACGGGGCTGGCGGCCGGCGAGACCCATCGTGCGCCGCGCGAACTCGTGCTTGACCGGTTGCAGCAGGTCGAAGAGCGCGAGCCCGCGCCCGCGCGCGCTGCGGACAGGCCCGAGGGGCAGTCCGAAGCCGCGGACGAGCGCATCGGTGAAGCGGATGACTGCCTCGCGGTCGGGCGCACGCTCCTGCGCGTAGCACCCGAGGAGCGCGGGGTCGCCCGGGTCCGTGCCGGCAGCGTCGGCCAGCAGCTCGGCGAGCAGCGCGACGTCGCGGAGCGCGAGGTTGAATCCCTGGCCCGCTACCGGGTGCAGCGACTGCGCGGCGTTGCCGAGGATCACGGCGCGCGGTGCCGTGAGCCGCTCGGCCCGCGTCAATGCGAGCGGATAGGACTGGCGCCGGCCGACGCGCGTGAACCGTCCCAGCCGGAAGCCGAAGGCGGCCTGGAGCTCCGACAGGAACGTCGCGTCGTCGATGGCGAGCGCGCGCCGGGCCGCTTCCGGGGCGAGCGTCCACACGACCGCGGAGCGCCCTTCGCCGATCGGCAGCACGGCGATGGGGCCCTCGGACGTGAAGCGTTCGTACGCCGTATGGTCGTGGAAGCGCGTGGTGTCCACGTGCGCGATGACGGCATGCTGGGCGTAATCGGACACGACCGCGCCGATCCCGACCGCGGCGCGCACCGCGGACCGGGCGCCGTCGGCGGCAACCAGCAGCCGCGCTTCGATCATCCCGCCGCTGTCGGTCTCGAGCCGTACGGCGTCCGCGCCGGGCGTGACCGAGACGACACTCGCGTGGCGCAGGCGGATGCGCGCCGCCGAGCCGACCCGCGCACGCAGCGACTGCCCGAGCAGGCGGTTCTCGACCGTGTGGCCCAGCGATGCGACGCCCTGCTCGCCGGCGGTCAGGATGGCCGTGCCGAAGCTGCCGCGCTGCGACACGTGGATCCGCCGGATCGGCGTCGCCCCGGCGGCGACCGCCGCCCATGCGCCGATACCCTCGAGGACGCGGCGGCTGCCGTTGGACAGCGCCGTCGTGCGCGAGTCGAAGCTCGGCTGTGCGTCCGCCCCCGGCGCGACCGGCTCGATCACCGTGACCTCGAGTGGCAACCCCGCGAGCGCCGCGGCCAGCGAGAGGCCGACCATGCCGCCGCCCGCAATCGCCACGTCGCAAGCAACCGCCTTCGCTCTCATGAGCGCGCCACCTGGCATGTACGCCGCCGCCCGGCGCACAGCAGCCCTGCTCGCTCGCGCCGCCGGAACTTACGCGCTCGCTCGCAGGCTGCCGCGCGCCGGGCGAATTCCGGCGCGCGCGAGGTGGTGGGGTGCTCGCGAGCAAACTCGTAAGTTCCGGCGGAGTTTGCGAGCGAGCAGCCCCGCCGGATCCCGCGCGCGCCGGACTCAACTCGATCGTTCATGCGGCCGCCATCAGGCGCTCGATTTCGTCCGGGTCGGTCGGCATCGCGGCCGTGAGGACCTCCGGCGTGCCAGTGGTGACGACGACGTCGTCCTCGATGCGCACGCCGATGCCCCACCATTCCCGCCGGACGCCCTTGCTGCCGTGCGGGATGTAGATGCCGGGCTCGATCGTCGTGACCATGCCGGGCTCGAGCAGCCGCCACTGGTCGCCGACCTTGTATTCACCGACGTCGTGAACGTCCATGCCGAGCCAGTGGCCGACGCGATGCATGAAGAAGCGTCGGTAGGCGCCGTCCCTGAGGAGCTTCGGCAGGCGGCCTTCGAGCAGGCCGAGGCGAACGAGACCCTGCGTGATGGCGCGGACGGCCGCCTCGTGCGGTTCGTTCCAATGCGCGCCCGCGCGGACCTTCGCGATCGCCGCTTTCTGCGCCTCGAGCACGACTTCGTACACGGCGCGCTGCCGGCGACCGTAGCGGCCGCCGACCGGGTAGGTGCGTGTCACGTCGGACGCGTAGTAATCGTACTCGCAGCCCGCGTCCACCAGCAGCAGCTCCCCCTCCTGCATCTGCCGCGAGTTCTCGCGGTAGTGCAGTACGCAGGCGTTGGGTCCGCTGCCGACGATCGGGTAGTAGGAGATGTCGGCGCGCCGGCGATGGAACTCGTGCAGGATCTCCGCCATCACCTCGTACTCCATGCGGCCCGGCCGTGCGGCGGCCGCGGCGCGCCGGTGCGCGGCGCAGGCGATGGCGGCCGAACGGCGCATGGTCGCGAGCTCGCCGCGGCTCTTGGTGAGGCGCATCTCGTGCAGCGGATGGTCGAGGGTCACGAACTCGTGCGGTGTATGCGTGCCCTGCTTGCCCTGGGAGCGCAGCTGGTTGATCCAGCCGATCACGCGCGTGTCGAACTCCGGGTGCGCACCCATGGTGTAGAAGACCCGCGCGCGCCGCTCGAGCAGACCCGGCAGTATCTCGTCGATGTCGCCGACCGGAAAGGCGTCGTCGGCGCCGAACTCGCGCACCGCGCCGTCCGGGCCCGCGCGGGCGCCGTCCCAGGCCTCGCGCGCCGGGTCGCGGTCGCGCACGAAGAGGACGTACTCGCCCTGCGGCCGGCCCGGGATGAGTACCGCCACGGCCTCGGGCTCGGCGAATCCCGTCAGGTAGTAGAAGTCGCTGTCGGGGCGGTAGTGGTACTCGACGTCGTTGTTGCGCATGCGCACCGGCGCGGCGGGCAGGATCGCGATGGCATCGCGCCCCATGTGCCGCATCAGGAGCCGGCGGCGCCGGGTGAACTCATCCGGGCGCATGCGCCCTCGCAGCCGCGAATTGCAGGAATGCGAGCTGGGAACCCGCGCGCACGAACTCGACGAGCTCCATGAAATCCTTCTCGCCGGTCTCGCCCGCACGGCCCGGCTCGAGCTCGGCGCGCGCGATATCGGCGAGGTCGCGCAGGAACTCGCCGACGTCGCTTGCCCCGGCCAGGGACTTCTCCGAAGCGCCGGTACCGATGCCGTACAGGAAGCCGCCGCTCCACGCAGCAAGCGCCTCGACGCGATCGGCGAGCGGTGCATCGTCATCCGGCAGGAGCGGCGCAAACTCGAACCCGTCGGACTCCAGCGCCGCCAGCGTCTCCGCGGGTACGTCCGCGAGCGGCGGCTCCGCCGCGGGCGCTTCGCCCCCCGAGCCGGCGGCGAGCTCTGCGAGCCAGTCCCTGGCGCCGTAATCCTTGCGTACGCACAGGGCCCCGGACAGCCAGCCGTGGGCCTCTGCGGCGTCGATCGTTATGTTCACGCGCGCGAGGGCGTCCTGCAGCTCCGGGTGGGTCATCGCGCGCAAGGTAGCAGTAATCCACGCACCGTGGCAGCATAAGGACCGTATGGATGAGTCCAGCAAACCCGGCCTCGAACGCGAGTTCAAGCGGCTCGAGCGCCGCCTCGACGAGCTGGTCGGCGTGGTCGCGCAGCTCAAGGAAGAGAACCGCGCGCTGCGGCAGCGGCAGGACACGCTCTCCGCCGAGCGGGCAACCCTGATGCAGAAGAACGAGCAGGTGCGCGCCCGCGTCGAGGCGATGATCGGGCGGCTGAAGGCCATGGAGAGCGGGGCATGAGCGCGGATCCGAGCCGGGTCAGCGTGAAGATCCTGGAGAAGGAGTACCACGTCTCCTGCCCGCCCGAGGAACGCCCCGCGCTGCTCGATTCCGCGGAGTACCTCAACCGCAAGATGCGCGAGATCCGCGACAGCGGCAAGGTCATCGGGCTCGACCGGATCGCCGTGATGGCGGCGCTCAACATCGTCAACGAGCTGCTCCAGGCGCGCGGCCACGACGAGGGCGTCGAGAACGACCTCACGCTGAGGCTCAAGGCGATGCGCGAGCGCGTGGAGTCCGCGCTGACGCGCAGCCACGCGCTCGGCAACTGATTACATGGCGACTCGCGCTCGGCGGCGCGAGCGCCGACGGTTCGGCGCCACCTGCGGTGTTCGATGCGGGCCTGGGTACCTCTCGACCCTAATGTGAAACACCCAGGAGCCCGGCTAAGCGGCAGCATTGTGCAGGTCCGCCTTGCAGCGGAAAGCCTTAAATGCCGCGGCCTGCTCCACCTGTTGCTCCGTGTCGAGAGCAGCGGTCCAAAACGGCACAGGCGGGTGGCGCCTCTCACGTTCCCCCTCGATGGCTGACGACCGCCGCGCGTTGCGGCGGCGACTGCGCGCCGCGCGCCGCGCGGTGCCCGAAGCCGACCGGCCGGCCGCGGCACGGGCCATCGA
>DATEEF010000088.1:0-19457 GCA_035281265.1 Steroidobacteraceae bacterium | reverse complement strand
CGCACGTCAAGCGTTCCCGCCTGATCCGCGCCGCGCGTGCACTCCTCGTGACCCACAGGCAGCTGGCAAAGCTGCCAGCACGCTTCGACGTCGTCGAAGTCTCCGGCCCCGCGGACGCCGTCGTCTGCGAATTGATTCGAGGGGCGTTCAGCCTCTGACCTCGCGCGGCGCGGCGCGCGGTTCCGGGTGAGCGCCCGTGGAAACTACTTGATGACGCGGAGCTTGGGGCGCGTGCCGGAATCACCGGTGCCGCCGGAGCCCGCGGCGGGCGGCGGCGTATCGCCCTCGTCCTGGAACAGCATGCCCTGCCCCGTCTCGCGCGCGTAGATGCCGAGCACCGAGGCGACGGGGATGCGCACGTGCTGCGAGACGCCGCCGAATCGCGCGGAGAACTCGATCCACTCGTTGCCGAGCTTGAGCCCCTGCGTCGCCTGCCAGCTGACGTTCAGCGTGATGCGGCCGTCGCGCACGTAAGCGCGCGGGACCTCGGCCGCGGGACTCGCGGCATCGACGACGAGGTGCGGTGTCTGGTTGTTGGCCGTCATCCACTCGTGCATGGCACGCACGAGGTAGGGGCGCCGGGGTGTGTGCGCCGCGGCCATGCGTTCAGGCGCTCACTTCACGTCCTTCCAGTATTCCTTGTAGAGGAACCAGGAGAAGGCCGTGAACATCAGCAGGAACAGGATGACCCAGACGCCGAGCGACAGGCGCCTCGCCTTGTGCGGCTCGGCGACGTACTCGAGAAAGGCGACCGTGTCGCGCACGAAGCTGTCGTAAGCCGCGGCCGGCAGCTCGCCGGGCGTGCCGGGCGCGAGCACGAGGTGCTCGGAGACCTTGCCATCCTCGCCGGTCGTCTTTTCGTGGCGGCCCTGCTGCAGGCCCTGCAGGCCCACGAGCACGTGCGGCATAGCCGTGCCCGGGAGAACGGCGTTGTTCACGCCGGTCGGCCGCGACGGATCCGCGTAAAAGGAGCGCAGGAACGTGTACACGTAGTCGGAGCCGCGGCTGCGGACGATGAGCGAGAGGTCGGGCGGCGCGTTGCCGAACCACTCGCGGGCCTTCTCCGCAGGCATCGCCGTGTCCATCGTGTCGTAGATGCGCTCGCCGGTGAACATCAGGTTCTGCTGCAGCTCGTCCTCGGTGAGGGCGAGGTCTGCCGCGAGCTGGCTGTAACGCATGTACTTCGCCGAGTGGCATCCGAGGCAGTAGTTCACGAAGTTGCGCGCACCGCGCTGCAGCGACGCGAGGTTCGAGACGTCCGCGTTGGCCGCATCCAGCGGGTAGCCTTTCTCCGCGGCAGCGGCGACGGCCGGCGCCAGCAGGCCCGTCAGCAGCAGCGCGCGCCAGCCGCTCACCGGCGCACCCGCGCGGGCTCCGGCTTGTGGCTGTCGATGCGCGTGTACCAGGGCATCAGCAGGAAGAACGCGAAGTAGTAGATCGTGCCGATCACGGATAGCGTCGTGTAGGGCTGCACCGCCGGCTTCAGGCCGCAGACGCCCAGCATGATGAAGTCCGCCGCGAACAGCATGAGGGCGGTCTTGAAGATCGGGCCGCGGTAGCGGATCGAGCGCACCGCGCCCCGGTCGAGCCAGGGCACGAAGAAGAGCAGCAGCACGGCTGCGAACAGCGCGAGCACGCCCCAGACCTGCGTGCCGGCGAAGGCCGGCACCGCGCGCAGGATCGCGTAGTACGGCGTGAAGTACCAGACCGGGGCGATGTGCTCGGGCGTCAGCAGCGGGTTCGCCGGCTCGAAGTTCGGCGCCTCGAGGAACAGCCCCCCCATCTCCGGCGCGAAGAACACGACCGCCGCGAAGATCACGAGGAAGACGCTGAGGCCGAACAGGTCCTTCACGGTGTAGTACGGGTGCATCGCGACGCTGTCGAGCCGCGTGCCGTCCGGCGCCCTCAGCTTCTTGACGTCGATTCCGTCCGGGTTGCTGGAGCCCACCTCGTGCAGCGCGAGGATGTGCGCGACGACCAGGAAGATCAGCACGAGCGGCAGCGCCACGACGTGCAGCGCGAAGAAGCGGTTCAGCGTGATGTCCGAGATGAAATAGTCGCCGCGGATCCATTCGACGAGCGAATCGCCGATCAGGGGGAATGTCCCGAACAGGGACACGATCACCTGCGCGCCCCAGTACGACATGTTGCCCCAGGGCAGCAGGTAGCCGAAGAAGGCCTCGGCCATGAGTGCGAGGTAGATCAGCACGCCGAAGATCCACAGCAGCTCGCGGGGCTTGCGGTGCGAGCCGTAGATCAGCGCGCGCCACATGTGCAGGTAGACCACGATGAAGAAGGCCGACGCGCCGGTCGAGTGCAGGTAGCGGATCAGCCAGCCCCACTCGACGTCGCGCATGATGTACTCGACCGAACCGAAGGCCTCGGCTGCGGAGGGCTTGTAGCTCATCGTCAGGAAGATGCCCGTGACGATCTGCAGCGCGAGCACGAACAGCGCGAGGGAGCCGAAGTAGTACCAGAAGTTGAAATTGACGGGCGCAAGGTACTCCGACATGTGCTCTTTCCAGAGCGTCGACATCGGAAAGCGCGCGTCGATCCAGGCGCCTAGCCGGGCGAGCCTGCCGCCGGCGGGGGCGGCTGCCGTGTTCGTGTCGCCCATCACGCGTTCTCCGCCTGGTCGAGCCCGATCACGATGTGCGCGTCGTCCGTGAAGCTGTAGGGCGGGATCTCGAGGTTGGTCGGCGCGGGCACTCCGGCGAACACGCGTCCGGAGAGGTCGAACTTGGAGCCGTGGCAGGGGCAGAAGAACCCGCCCGGCCAGTCCGCGGTCAGCACGCCGTCCGGGCTCGCGCCCGCGGCGAAACGGTTCTGCGGCAGGCAGCCGAGGTGGGTGCAGACGCCGAGCAGGACCAGGTACTCCGGCTTGATCGCCCGCGCGGCGTTCCTGGTGTATTCGGGCTGGCGCGACTTCTCCGAGCCCGGGTCGGCGAGCTTGTCGTCATGCCGGCCGATGCGCTCGATCATCTCGGGGGTGCGCCGCACGACGAGCACCGGCTTGCCGCGCCACTCGATCTTGAGCATGGCGCCCGGCTCGAGCTTGCTGATGTCGATCTCGACCGGCGCACCCAGCGCCTTGGCGCGTGCGCTCGGCTTCCAGGAAGCGAGGAAAGGCACGGCCGCGAATGCGACGCCGGCGGCACCCGTGAGGGCGGTCGCGGCGGTCAGAAGCTGGCGCCGCCCCTTGTCGATTGCCTCGGTCATCGCTCGATTTTCGTTCGTTGGAGGGATTGCCGCATTATACACGGGCGTTCACGGACGATCGGAGGCTGCCGCGCGATGTCTGGCATTCCCGGATGGCTGCGCTGGATCTCGCCCTGGGTTGCGCTCGGCCTCGCGGCCGCTCTCGCCTGGGTGCTTCTGCGGCCCGATCCGGAAGCGGCGCCACGCGCATCCGCGCCGCCACCGACCGCCGCCGCGCCCGATGCCGTGCCGGGCACCGACGCCGAGGCACCGGCGAGCGCCGCGCAATTCGTGAGCTACGCCGACGCAGTGGAAGCGACCGCGCCCGCGGTCGTCAACATCTACACGGAGCGGCGCGTCGTCGTCCGCAATGTCGCCGGCCTGCCGCCGCAGCTCGCCCAGCTCTTCGGCGACGTCTGGCCGGATTACCGCGAGCGCGTGGAGCGCAGCCTCGGCTCCGGAATCATCTGGGACGTGCAGGGTCACGTCGTCACCAACTACCACGTGATTGCGCAGGCGACGCAAATCAAGGTCCAGCTCGCGAACGGCAAGTCCGGCAATGCGACGCTGGTGGGCGTCGACCCGGATACGGACCTGGCCGTCCTGAAGATCAGCCTCGGGACTCTGCCCATCATGCCCAAGGGCCGGTCCGACCGGCTGCGCGTCGGGGAGCCGGTGCTCGCGATCGGCAATCCACTCGGCCTCGGGCAGACCGTGACGCAGGGCATCGTCAGCGCGACCGGCCGCGGCCAGCTCGGCGTGACGACCTTCGAGAACTTCATCCAGACCGATGCCGCGATCAACGTCGGCAACTCCGGCGGCGCGCTCGTCGACGCCACCGGCAAGCTGGTCGGGCTCAACAGCGCGATCGCCGGCCGGCAGGCCGGCATCGAGGGCATCGGGTTCGCGATCCCCGTCGACCTCGTACGCGGCGTCGTCGACGCTATCGTCCGCGACGGCAGGGTGGTCCGCGGCTGGATCGGCGTGGTGCCGAGCGACATCACGCCGGAGGCGATCGAGCAGTCGGGACTGCCGGATGGATCGGTGCTCGTGCGCTTCGTCTACGAGGGCAGCCCGGCCGAGGACCAGGGCGTCGCGCGCGGGGACGTTATCACGCAGGTGAACGGCAAGCCCCTGCGCGGCGCGCAGGACCTGCTCGCGCGCATCGCCATGCTGAAGCCGGGCCAGCCGGCGCGCCTGCGCTTGTGGCGGCGCTCGCCCGCCGTCGCCGAGGGACAGGAGCACAACGTGCGCATCGAGGTCGGCGAGCGTCCGCAGGAAGCGGGCGCCATGCGTTCGTCCTAGCCGCGGACCAATTGCGCCCGGCCCGCGGGATCCGGCGGGGTACTCGCTCGCGAACTCCGCCGGAACTTACGAGTTCGCTCGCGAGTACCCCGCCACCTCGCGGGCCGGGCCTGATGGCCATCGGCAGCGGCAAGCGCGCACGAGCCGGCGGGACCCCGGAGCGAGCGCGTAAGTTCCGGCGGCGCGAGCGAAGGTGGTCCCGCCGGCGAAGTGCGCGCCGGCCGATTCCGTTCGACTTCGCGAACGCTCAGGTCGCGGGGCCCGGCATGCGCCGGATGTCGGCGCCGAGCGCGCGCATCTTCTCCTCGATGTGCTCGTAGCCGCGGTCGATGTGGTAGATGCGCTGCACGTCGGTCGTCCCCTCCGCGACGAGCCCCGCGAGCACGAGGCTGGCCGAGGCGCGCAGGTCCGTCGCCATGACGGGCGCGCCCGAGAGTCGCGGCACGCCGTGGATCACGGCGGTGTGCCCCTCGATGCGCACGTCCGCGCCCAGCCGGCGCAGCTCCAGCATGTGCATGAAGCGGTTCTCGAAGATCGTCTCGACGATGGTGCCGACGCCGTCGGCGACCGCGTCGAGCGCGGCGAACTGGGCCTGCATGTCGGTCGGGAATCCCGGATGCGGGGCGGTGCGCAGGTCCACGGCACGCGGGCGGTCCTTCATGCCGACCTCGATCCAGTCCGGCCCGACGCTGAGCTTCGCGCCGGCCTCGCGCAGCTTCGCGATCACGGCGTCGAGATGCGCCGGGTCGGCTCCGGTGACGCGAACCTGGCCGCCGGTGATCGCGCCGGCGACCAGGAACGTGCCCGTCTCGATGCGGTCCGGCAGGACACGGTGCTCGCAGCCACCGAGCCGCTCGCGTCCGTCGATCACGATCGTGTCCGTGCCCGCGCCGCTGATCCTTGCGCCCATCGCCGTGAGGCAGGCCGCGAGGTCGACGACTTCCGGCTCGCGCGCCGCGTTCTCGAGCACCGTCCTGCCCTTCGCGAGTACGGCCGCCATCATCAGGTTCTCCGTGCCGGTGACGGTCACGGTTTCCTGCACGATGCGCGCGCCGGCGAGCCGTCCCGCCTTCGCGTGGATGTAGCCGTTCTCGATCGAGACCTCGGCGCCCATTGCCTCGAGGCCGGACACGTGCAGGTTGACCGGCCTCGCGCCGATCGCGCAGCCGCCGGGCAGCGACACCCGTGCCTCGCCGTGCCGCGCGAGCAGGGGTCCCAGCACGAGGATGGACGCGCGCATCGTCTTCACGAGCTCGTAGGGCGCGACGGGTTCCGCGAGCCGGCGGCCGTCGACGCTCACCGCACCGCCCTCGCCTTCCGAGACCGCGACGCCCATCCGGGCGAGCAGCCGGACCATGGTCTTCACGTCGTGGAGGGCCGGCACGTTCTTGACGGTGAGAGGCGTGTCGGCGAGAAGTCCGGCGGCGAGGATCGGCAATGCCGCGTTCTTTGCGCCCGAGGCCCGCACCTCGCCCTCGAGACGACGGCCACCCCGGATCTGGAACTTGTCCATCGCGCGGCCTGCTCAGCCCGGGCGCCGCGCCCATTCCTCGGGCGTCGGCGTGTCGAGCGCCAGGGCATGGATGGCGCCGCCCATCGCGCCGCCGAGCGCGCGATAGACGAGCTGGTGACGCTGCAGGGGGCGCAGGCCCGAAAACTGCGGGGCGATCACGAGCGCCGCGAAGTGGACGCCGTCCTCGGACGCGACGCGGACCGTCGCACCCGGCAACGCGGCCTCGATGTGCTGGGTGATCTCCTCCGGCGACATGGCGGCATTCTAAGGGCTGCCGGAGGGCCGGTGTATGATGCCGAACCGCACCGGGAACCGCGCGCACACCATGAACGACGCCGCCGAAAGCCAGCGCCTGATCGAGATGGGACGGGAGGCGCTACGCATCGAGGCCCGCGCCGTCGCCGCGCTCGAAGGCCGCCTCGGCGCCGACTTCGAGCGCGCCTGCCGCATGCTGCTCGCCTGCACCGGCCGGGTGGTCGTTTCCGGCATGGGCAAGTCCGGCCACGTCGGCGGCAAGATCGCCGCCACGCTCGCGAGCACCGGCACGCCCTCCTTCTTCCTGCACCCGGCCGAGGCCAGCCACGGCGACCTCGGCATGGTCACGCGCGGGGACGTCGTGCTCGCGATCTCCTATTCCGGCGAGACCGCGGAACTGCTCACGATCCTGCCGCTCTTCAAGCGCATGGGTGCGGGACTTCTCGCCATGACCGGCAACCCGGCGTCGACGCTCGCGCGCGAGGCCGACGTCCACCTCGACGTGAGCGTCCCGGCCGAGGCCTGCCCGCTCAACCTCGCACCGACGGCGAGCACGACCGCGACGCTCGCCATGGGCGATGCGCTCGCGGTCGCCCTGCTCAAGCACAGGGGCTTCACCGAGGCCGACTTCGCGCGGTCGCATCCGGGCGGCGCGCTCGGCCGGCGGCTGCTGCTGCACGTCTCGGACGTCATGCGCCGCGGCGGCGACCTGCCGATCGTGCGGCCCGAGACGCCGCTCACCGAGGGCCTGCTCGAGATGTCGCGCAAGCGGCTCGGCCTCACCGCCGTCGTGGACTCGGGCGGCGGCGTCGTCGGCATCTTCACCGACGGCGACCTCCGGCGCGCGCTCGACCGCAACCTCGACGTCCGCGCGACCGCCATGGCGGACGTGATGACGCGCAGCCCGCGCACGATCCGCCCGGACGAGCTGGCCGCCGAGGCCGTGCTGATGATGGAGAAGCATTCCGTCAACGGGCTGCTCGTGCTCGACGACGCCGGCCGCCTGGTCGGCGCGCTGAATGTCCACGACCTGCTGCGCGCGGGGGTGATGTGACGCCGGCCGCCGAGATCGCGCTGCTCGTGCTGGACGTCGACGGCGTGCTCACCGACGGTCGCCTGTGGTACGGGCCGGACGGCGAGAGCCTCAAGGCGTTTCACGTGCGCGACGGGCACGGCATCAAGACGCTGCTCGCCGCGGGCGTCGGCGTGGCGGTGATATCCGGCCGCCGCGCGGGGGCCGTGGCCGCGCGCATGCGGGAGCTCGGCGTCGCGGACGTGGCCGAGGGCGTCGCCGACAAGGGCCGCGCACTCGCCGACCTGCTCGCGCGCCGGTCGGTCGAGCCGCGCCGCGTCGCCTGCCTGGTGGACGACACGCCGGACCTGCCGATGATGGCGGCGGTGGGATTGCCCGCGGCGGTTGCCGACGCGCACCCCGAAGTCATCGCGGCAGCGCGCCACGTGACTCGCGCCGCCGGGGGCGCCGGAGCCGTGCGCGAGTTCTGCGACTTCCTGCTTGCGGCGCGTGGCGCAACGACATGATCGCGCGCTTCGTGCTGCTCGCCGGGCTCGTCGCGCTGATCGCGGCGCTGGTGCAATGGCGCGTCGTCGATCGCGAACCCGAGGCCGTCGCCGAGGATGCGACGCGGCCCGGCTATTTCCTGACCGGCGTCGATCTCGAGGAGTTCGGGGCCGACGGCAAGCTGCGCATCGGCCTGAGGTCCATTTCCGCCACCGAGGATCCCGCGAGCGGCCTCGTGCGGCTGTCCGACGTCGCCGTCGACTACCACGCGCCCACCGGCCGTCTCTGGCACCTGACCGCGGACGAGGCGCACGTGCCGCCCGGCGGCCGCACCGTCGAGTTCGAGGGCGACGTCCGCCTTGCGGGCGAGCCGGGCGAGGCAACGGGCGTCGCCGAGCTGCACACCGCGCGCCTCGCGCTCGACACGGTGACCGAGATCGCGAACACGCGCTCGCCGGTCGAGCTCGCCCTCGGCGCGCACCGCGTACGCGCGCTCGGCATGCGCGCCGACCTCAAGGCCGGCACGCTGCGGCTGGAATCGGACGTCAATGGCCGGTTTGCGCCGTAGTCTTCCCGCGGCCGTCGTGCTGGCCGCCTGCGCCTCCGTCGCGGCCGGCGCGCAGGAGCGCGAGCAGCTGCCGATCCAGCTCACCGCGAGTTCGCTCAACTTCGATAACCAGAAGGGCGTCGTGGAGTACGGCGCGGTGACGATCACGCAGGGTCAGATCCGCATCACGGCCGATCGCGCGGTGACAACCGGCGTCGACTTCGAGGACAGCCGGTGGCAGTTCAGCGGCACGGTCCGCATCTCGATGCCGGATTCGTCGATCGCGAGCGACACCGCCGAGGTCAAGTTCTCGGGCGGCGAGATCCAGAGCGCGTCGGTCACCGGCGCGCCCGCGCTCTTCGAGCAGAAGCGCAAGGACGAGCTCGCCCAGGGCCGCGCGAACCGCATCGACTACGACCTGAGGCGCAGCACCGTCGAGCTCGCGGGCGACGCCTGGCTGACCGATGGCAAGACGGAGATCACCGGCGAGACGCTCGTCTACAGCACGGCGAACCAGCGCGTCGTCTCGCAGAAGGAAGTGGTGATCACGATCCAGCCCGGCGAGCAGCCTGGAGATGCGCCGAAGCCGCCTGGCGATGCGCCGAAGCCGCCGGCCGACGCGCCCAAGCCACCCACATGAGCGAACTCGCCGCCGAGGGGCTCGAGAAGAGCTACCGCAAGCGCAAGGTCGTCTCCTCGCTGTCGCTCTCGATCGGCAGCGGCGAGGTCGTGGGACTGCTCGGCCCGAACGGCGCCGGGAAGACGACGGCCTTCTACATGATCGTCGGCCTCGTGCCCGTCGACGGCGGCCGCATCACGCTGGACGGCAAGGACATCACGCGCCTGCCGATGCATGCGCGGGCGCGGCGCGGCGTGGGCTACCTGCCGCAGGAGCCGTCGATCTTTCGCAAGCTGTCCGTGGTCGACAACGTGCGCGCGATCCTGGAGACGCGGGGCGACCTCGACGAGGCCGCGCGCGAGGAGGCGCTCGAGAGCCTGCTCGAGGAGCTGCACGTCGCGCACCTGCGCGACCACGCCGGCATGAGCCTCTCGGGCGGCGAGCGCCGGCGCGTGGAGATCGCGCGGGCGCTTGCCGCGAACCCCGCCTTCATCCTCCTCGACGAGCCCTTCGCGGGCGTCGACCCGCTCTCGGTACACGACATCCAGCGCATCGCCCGGCACCTCGCCGACCGCGGCATCGGCGTGCTGATCACCGATCATAACGTGCGGGAAACGCTGGGGATTTGCAGCCGGGCGTACATCGTCAACCAGGGCACGGTCCTGGCGTCCGGATCCGCGGACGAGATCCTTGCAAATCCGGACGTGCGCAAGGTCTACTTGGGGCAGGATTTCAGGCTCTGAGGTGTCGGAGGGGTCAGACCCCTTGAGCGGGCGATTTCAAAGCTGTCTCATCACTTTTGACGTTCAAGGGGTCTGACCCCTCCGTGCCATGATGAAGCCCACTCTGCAACTCAGGATCGGCCAGCAGCTGACGATGACGCCCCAGCTGCAGCAGGCGATCCGCCTGCTCCAGCTCCCGACCGTCGAGCTGCAGGCGCAGGTGCTCGAGGCGCTCGACAGCAACGTGATGCTCGAGGCCGAGGAAGACTTCGAGGCGACCTGGGCGTCCGAGACCCTGCCCGGCGCTGCAACGGCGTCCGCAGACGAGGACGGCGAGTCCGATGCGGCGGTCGAGATCGGCGACGACTGGACCGAGCCGAATGCGGCGGAGTCGGAGTCGCCGTGGTCGGGCAGCGGCGACGGCGAGGTCGAGCTGCCCGACGAATCCGGCCGGACGATCCAGGAGCACCTCGCCTGGCAGCTCGAGCTCGCTCACCTCGCGCCCGAGGCGCTCGCGATCGGCCGTGCGATCGTGGATGCCGTCAACGATGACGGCTACCTGACGGAATCCCTGGAGGCGATCGCGGCGGCGGTGGCGGGCGAGGTCCGCACTGACGCCGCCGGCGTCGGCCGCGTGCTCGCCATCGTGCAGCAATTCGATCCCGCGGGCGTCGGCGCACGCTCGGTCGCGGAATGCATCGGGCTGCAGCTCGCGCAGCTCGACCCCGCGACGCCCGGGCTCGCCACGGCGCGCGCCCTCGCCCACCGCCACCTGGAGCTGGTCGCGGGCCACGAGCTCGGGCGCCTCGAGCGCGAGCTGCACGTGACCGGCGAGGAGCTCGACGTCGCGCTTGCGCTCGTCCGCAGCTGCCACCCGCGGCCGGGCGCCGCCTTCCAGGCGCTGCGCACCGAGTACGTCGTGCCCGACGTCTTCGCGCGGCGCACGCCGCAAGGCTGGGTGGTCGAGCTGAATCCCGCCGCGCTGCCGCGGATCCGCGTGAACGAGGGCTATGCGGGCATGATCACGCGCGCGCCCGACCACGCGGTCCTGCGCACGCAGCTGCAGGAGGCGCGCTGGCTGCTGCGCAGCCTCGAGATCCGCAACGACACGATGCTCAAGGTCGCGCGCACGATCGTCGCGCGGCAGCAGGCCTTCCTCGACCACGGCGAGGAATCCATGCAGCCGATGATCCTGAAGGACGTCGCCGAAGCGGTCGACATGCACGAGTCGACCATCTCGCGCGTGACGACGGGCAAGTACCTGCACACGCCGCGCGGCGTCTACGAGTTCCGCTTCTTCTTCTCCAGCCAGGTCGCCGGGGACGACGGCAGCGGCGTCTCCTCGACGGCCATCCGTGCGAAGATCAGGAAGCTGGTCGCCGAGGAGCCCCCCGGCAAGCCGCTGTCGGACCAGAAGATCGTCGAGATCCTCGCGGCCGACGGCGTGCAGGTCGCGCGGCGTACCGTTGCCAAGTACCGGGAGGCGCTCGGCATCGCGCCCTCGAGCGAGCGCAGGCATCCCGCCGGGCGCTGACCGCGCGAGAACCACCGGATTCGACAAGGAGGACAGGACCATGCAGTTGACGCTCACCGGCCACCACGTCGAGGTCACCCCGCCGCTTCGCGAATACGTTCGCAAGAAGCTGGACCGGGTGCTGCGCCATTTCGAGCGCGTGGTCGACGTCCACTGCGTATTGACCGTCGAGAAACTCGAGCACAAGGCGGAGGCGACGCTCGGCGTCAGCGGGGCCGTCATCCATGCCGACGCCACGCACGAGGACATGTACGCCGCGATCGACGCGCTCGCCGACAAGCTCGACCGCCGCGTGCGCAAGCACAAGGAAAAGCTGTCGGACCACCACGCCTCGGAGGTCGCGCGCGGCAGGCCCGCCTGACCGCGGGCGCGCCATGACCCGCGTCGTCGTCGTCAGCGGCTTGTCGGGGTCCGGCAAGAGCGTCGCGCTCAACATGCTGGAGGACCTCGGCTGGTACTGCATCGACAACATCCCGGCCGGCCTCGTGCAGGCGCTCGTGTCGCACTCGCTGCGCAGCGAGGAGCCGATCTACCGGCGGCTCGCCGTCGGCCTCGACGCGCGCAACCGCCCTGACGACCTGGCCTCGATCCCCGCCCTGCTCGCGGACCTGCGGCGCTCGGGCCTTCGATGCGAGGTCGTGTACCTGCATGCCGACGACGAGGTGCTCCTGCGCCGCTATGCCGAGACGCACCGCCGGCACCCCCTCGCCGGCGCGGACCGCAGCCTGGCCGACGCGATCGCCGAGGAACGCCGCCTGCTCCACCCGCTGATCGACAGCGCGGACCTCGTCATCGACACCTCGCGCATGAGCGTCCATGCGCTGCGCGACGCGATCGCGAAGCGCGTCGAGCCGCGTGCGCCGGGCCGCCTGTCCATCCTGTTCGAGTCGTTCGGCTTCAAGCACGGCACGCCCGGCGACGCCGACTTCGTATTCGACGCGCGCACGCTGCCGAATCCCTACTGGGAGCCGGCGCTCAAGCCCCTCACCGGCCGCGACGCGAAGGTGGCCGAGTTCCTCGAGGCCAGCCCGCGCGTCGAGAAGATGCTCTCCGATCTCATCCGGTTCATCGAGGGGCGGCTGCCGGAGTACGAGGAGGCGAACCGCGGCTACCTCACGGTCGCCATCGGCTGCACCGGCGGGCAGCATCGCTCCGTGTACCTCGTCGAGCGACTGGCGGCGCATTTCCGCGCGCGCTATCCCCAGCTGCTCGTGCGGCACAACGCGCTGCCGCAATAGGAGTCGGCGGCTCAGTCGAGCCGCGCGCCGTAGGCGGCGTCGAGCCCCAGGAAGGCGCTGATCTCGGCGCGACGCCGGCCCGCGTCGCGCTCACCCGCGGCGATCAGCGTGCGCGTGTACGCGGATTCGAACAGCAGGAAGGACAGCAGGCGTCCGCCGCGGGCGCCGCGCGCGCCGAGCACGCGCAGGAAAGAGCGCAGCGCGCCCGGCATCGCAGCCTGGTTCGCCAGCGCCGCTTCGCTCGGGTCCTCCTCCGGCTGGAGCATCAGGGCGTCGACGTGCCGCATGCCGAGCGGCGCGGGCCCCGGGCGCGCGTGCGCGAGCAGCGTGTTGACCCGGTTCAGGCGCTCGAGGTCGGCGTGCACGCCCTCCATGAACAGCGCATCGAGCATGAAGCCGAACTGTTCGGCCATGTTCGGTGGCGAGCCGGCCGCGCTGCGCGGCTTCCCGCGGTGACGCACGCCGATCACGAGCACGCGCTCGGCGCCCAGGTGGATGGCCGGCGCGAGGGGCGCGGTCTGGCGCAGCGCGCCGTCGCTGAAATGGGCGCCTTCCATTTCGACCGGCGGGAACAGGAAAGGCACCGCGGCGCTCGCCATCAGGTGGTCGATGCCGAGCGACGCGGGCACGCCGCGCCGGGCGGCACGGTCCCAGCCCTCGAAGGGATGCGCGGAATCGACGAAGGTCACCGATTCGCCGCGCGTCAGCGAAGTCGCGCTGATGGCGAGCGCCTCGGGGCAACCCGCCGCGATCGACCGCCGCAGGCGCCGGAAATCGATGTTGCGCGCGAGCAGCGCGCGCAGCGGCGAGTTGTCGAGCAGCGCGCGCGGCACCGGCAGCAGCCAGCCGCCGGTCGCGAGCGCGACTGCAAGGTGCACGCCCGAACGCAGCATGTCCAGGGTGCCGGCACGGAACACCTGGCCGACCCGGAACCCGCGCCATACCCGCGCGAGCTCCGCGGCGCCGCGATGGAAGTCCTCCGCATGGGCCGCGAGTACGGTGGCGTTGATCGCGCCCGCCGAAGTCCCGCACAGGACCGGGAACGGCACGGCGGTGCCCGGCGGGTACCAGCCGGCGATGGCCTTGAGCACGCCCACCTGCCAGGCGGATCGCGCCCCGCCGCCGGGGAGAACCAGGGCGATTCGCGGGCCCGCAGCCCCGGCGCCTGTCACGGTGGGGAACCCCTCATGCGTTGCGTGGTCATCGGAGGACGAGCCGCGATACTATGCGAAATGCGCGCGCCGCTCCCACGGCGCATGCCAAAACCGGAGGACTTTCCATGACCCGTATCCTTCAGGGCGCCGCCGCCGCGCTGGCGCTCGCGATCGCGGCAGCCGCCCTTGCCGCGGACCCGCCCGCGGTCGGCTCCGCCGCACCGGCCTTCACGCTCAAGGATCAGGCCGGCAAGGCGCATTCGCTGTCGGACTACAAGGGCAAATGGGTAGTGCTGTATTTCTACCCGAAGGACAACACGCCGGGCTGCACGACCCAAGCCTGCGAGTTCCGCGACAACATATTCGCCTACCGCGAGATCGGTGCCGTGATCCTCGGCATCAGCGTGGACGACGTCGCCTCGCACAAGGCGTTCGCGGAGCAGCATAGCCTGCCCTTCACGATCCTCGCCGACACGGACAAGTCGGTGACGACCGCCTACGGCACGCTGAAGGAGTACGTCGGCATCGCCAAGATGGCGCGCCGCGACACGTTCATCATCGACCCGCAGGGCAAGGTCGCGAAGCACTACCAGGACGTGAAGCCGGCCGGCCATTCCGAGGCCGTGCTCGCGGACCTCAAGCAGCTCATCGCCCAGTCCGCGAAGAAGACTTGACGCGCTTCGCCGGTTCCGCGAGCTACGTGGCGACCGGCGAGCTCTCGCTCGCCGTCAACGCCGCGATCACGCTCGGGCGGCCGCTGCTCGTCAAGGGCGAGCCGGGCACCGGCAAGACCCAGCTCGCGGAGGAAGTCGCGAAGGCGCTCGACGCGCCGCTCTTCGAGTGGCACGTCAAGTCGACCAGCAAGTCGCAGCACGGCCTCTACGAGTACGACGCCGTTTCCCGGCTGCGCGATTCCCAGCTCGGCGACGAGCGCGTCAAGGACATCGCCAATTACATCGTGCCCGGCATGCTGTGGCGGGCTTTCGAGAGCGACCGGCGCGCGGTGCTCCTGATCGACGAGATCGACAAGGCCGACATCGAGTTTCCCAACGACCTCCTCCGCGAGCTCGACCGCATGGAGTTCTACGTCCACGAGACGCAGCGGCTGGTCAAGGCGCGGCACCGCCCGGTCGTCTTCATCACGAGCAACAACGAGAAGGAGCTGCCCGACGCCTTCCTCCGGCGCTGCTTCTTCCACTACATACGCTTCCCGGATGCCGGGACGATGGAGCGGATCGTCGAGGTCCATCACCCCGGCCTCAAGAAGGCGCTGCTGGCCGAGGCGCTGACCGCCTTCTACCGGATCCGCGACGTGCCGGGCCTCAAGAAGAAGCCCTCGACGTCCGAGCTTCTCGACTGGATCAAGCTGCTCGTCGCGGAGGACATTCCGCCGGAAGCTTTGCGGGCGGATGACACGAAGGCCTCGATCCCGCCGCTGTACGGCGCGCTGCTCAAGAACGAGCAGGACGTGCACCTGTTCGAGCAGCTCGTCTTCCTGAACCGGCGCGCCGGCCGTCCCGGCTGAGCCCGGCGGGCGCCACGCGCCATGCTGATCCGCTTCTTTGCGATGCTCCGCGCCGCCGGCGTGCCGGTCGCGATCACCGAGTTCCTCGCGCTTCTGGAAGCGCTGTCGAAAGGCGTCGTTTCTGCCAGCGGCGACCTTTCGGCCGTCGACCAGTTCTATTTCCTGGCGCGCGCCACGCTCGTCAAGGACGAGCGCCACTACGACCGCTTCGACCGCGCCTTCGCCGCGCACTTCCGCGGCGCCGAGGCGGCGTTCGAGACGCTGCTCGAGGCCGAGCTGCCGGCGGATTGGCTGCGGAAAAACCTTTCGCTCGTCCTGACGGACGAGGAAAAGGCGCGCGTCGAGTCGCTCGGCGGCTGGGACGCGCTGATGGAGACGCTGCGGCGCCGGCTCGAGGAGCAGAAGGCCCGGCACGAGGGCGGCCACCGCTGGATCGGCACCGGCGGTACCTCCCCTTACGGCCACTCCGGCTACAACCCGGAGGGCGTGCGCATCGGCGGCGAGGGCGGCAACCGCCGCGCGGTGAAAGTCTGGGACCGGCGCGAGTTCGCAAACCTCGACGATTCGGTCGAGCTCGGCACGCGCAACGTCAAGCTCGCGCTGCGCCGCCTGCGGCGATTCGCCCGGCAGGGCGCGGAGGAGATCCTCGACCTCGACGGCACCATCGAGTCGACCGCGCGACGGGCGGGACTCCTCGACATCCGCATGATCCCGGAGCGCCACAATGCGGTGAAGGTGCTGCTGTTCCTGGACATCGGCGGCTCGATGGACGATCACGTCCGCATCTGCGAGGAGCTTTTTTCCGCCGCGCGCGGCGAGTTCAAGCACCTGCAGCATTACTACTTCCACAACTTCGTCTACGAGTCGGTGTGGAAGGACAACAGGCGCCGTCACGGCGAGCGCACGCCCCTGCCGCAGGTGTTGCGCACCTACGGCCCGGATTACCGGCTCATCTTCGTCGGCGACGCGACGATGAGCCCCTACGAGATCCTGCAGCCGGGCGGCAGCATCGAGCACTGGAACGAGGAGCCGGGCGCGGCCTGGATGAAGCGGCTGCTCGCCAGCTTCCCGCGCCACGCCTGGCTGAACCCGGAGCCGCAGGACCGCTGGGAATACACGCCCTCGATCCGCATCACGCGCGAGCTGGTGGAGGACCGGATGTTTCCGCTGACCCTGGAGGGCCTGGATCGCGCAATGCGAAGCCTGCAGTGAGAAAGCGGGAGCGCTTCAGTGGCACTCGAAGTCGTCTTCGCCCACGGGCCCGCAGGAATCGGGCCACTTGCCGCTCTTGCGCCAGAAGTCAGCCAGGCCCACTTCGCGCATCAACTCCTTGAACCGCGGATCGGCACGGGCGCCCGAGTAAACCAGCAGCCACGGCGCATACCAGACGCCTTCGTGCTTGCCCCGCTCAAGTGCGATGTGGGTGCGGAGCAAATTCAACGCGAGATCGCGGTCTCCCAGCGCATCGGCAAACATGGCTTGACCCTGGTCCCCGGCTTCCACCGACCTTCTGAGTACCGCCAGCATTTCCTCACGGTCGGGCATGGCGGCGCCGAAGTCATGCCGCCAGTCCTGGTCTTGCGGAGTCAAAAGACCCAGAAACCATTCACGAAGAGCCAGCAGATCAGCATCCGGGCGCGCCAGGCCGCGCTGAAAGGCCAACAGATCGGCGCTGGTATGGTTCCCGTCGAGCGTGCGGCTGCGTTGGTATTCGGCCTCCGACTCGTCGAATCGCCCGGCCGCGTAAAGATTGAATTGCTGGTCGCGGGAAACCCACATCGCGCGCGGTTCGAGCGCTAAGACCTGTGCTTGCAGCTCAATCGACTCATTGATGCGGCCAGTGGCGAAGAGCACGGTGCCCAGCCGGTAGGCGCGTTCGAAGGTCAAAGGGCCCGTCGCGACGACCTGCCTGGCGACGGCTTCGGCTTCCGCCCATTGCCCAGCACGCAGCAAGTCGCGACTGCGATTCGACAGCACGATCCAGCTGTCCGGCGCCCGCTTCGCAATGTAACTCAATGCCTGCTCGGCCTCGGCCTGCATCTGCGCGGCCTGTTCGGGCTGGGTGTCGCTGATGGACCCCGCGAGACCCTGCAGCGTTATCGCGAGCATGTCCCAGGCAAGGATGAACTCCGGGTCCAGGCGCACTGCTTCTCGTATCAGCCGAAGGCTCCGGCGCTGATCCTCGAGCCCAAAGCGCTCATCGAGCAGCATCTCGCGCCATTCCCAATACCGCCTGGCGGCCTCCAGGTTCCGCGTGCCACCCTGCGCCCGCGTGAGCGCGCCTACGTCCAGGGTGACGGACAGCGCCCGCGCGACGTCCTGCGCGATCTGGTCCTGCGCGGCAAGGATTCCGCTCTGTTCATGCTCGTAAGCTTGCGACGACCAGCGCCGCGTGCCGTCCTTGCCGTCGATCAATTGCACGTTGACTCGCAGCCGCCCGTCGTCCCCGCGCAGGCTGCCCTCGAGCAGGTTGGAGACGCCGAGCTTGCTCGCGATTGCCCGGAGGTCCTCGTTCTTGCCCTTGAACGAGAAGGCCGAGTTCCGGCCGGTGACGCGCAGCTCCGGGATCGCGGCAAGCCTGTTCGCCAGCTCCTCGGCCAGACCGTCAGCCAGGATTTCCTGTTCGGGATCGCCGGTGAGATTCGCTAACGGCAGCACTGCAATGGTCTGCACGGCGGGCGGGGAATTGGAGCGAAGCAGGACGATCCCGCCCGCGACAAGCAGCGCGAGCGCCGCGAACCCGGCGACCAGCCTGGGGCGAGTCAAGGAGCGTCGGAACCCCGCGCGTGCCGCATCCGCGCTGCTGAAAGGCCTCAGCGCTTCGGCGAAACCGGCAGCATCGGCGTATCGGTCGGCCGGATCCGGCGCCAGCGCTTTCGCCGCCGCATCGCGCAGCGCGCCGGCCAGCTCGCCCCTGTGTGACCCGGGCGCCGCCCGGAGCGGCTGTTGCCCGGGCCGGACTCCCGTGAGGAGCTCGTGCAGCACCACGCCGAGCGAATAGATGTCGCTGCGCAAGTCGACGGGGTCGCCGCGCAGCAGCTCCGGACTGGCATAGGCCGGCGTCAGCGCGCGGCCCCAGGACTGCGTGACGGACGATTCCTCGGTATCCCCGCGGAGCAGCCGCGCCACGCCGAAATCGAGCAGGCGCACCTCTCCCTGTTCGGTGACGAGGATGTTCGACGGCTTCAGGTCGCGGTGCAGGACCTGGCGCCGGTGCGCGTAGCCGACCGCGTCGAGCACCTGCAAGAACAGCCGGATACGTGCCGGCGTGTCGAGCCCGCGGGCATCGCACCAGGCCACCAGCGGCTGTCCCTGCACATACTCCATCGCGACATAGGGCGCGCCGGTCGCATCGACGCCGGCATCGTAGAGTCGGGCGATGTCCGGCGCTTCCAGAGTCGCGAGGATCCGGCACTCGCGCGCAAAGCGTTCCTTCATCTGCGCCGGCACGTTCCGCAGATGCGGGATCTTCAGCGCCACCTCGCGTTCGAATGTCCCATCAGCCCGAATCGCCAACCACACTTCGGCCATTCCGCCGGCACCCAGCGGCCGCAGCAGCTCGTAGGCGCCAAGCCGTTCCCCCGAATGGCGTTCAATCCGCACGCAGCCCGGATCGCCCGTCATGTCGATGCGCGGCATGCGATCGAGCGCTCCGGCCAGCGCGCTGGCCGGGTCATCTGACAACAAGCTCTCGCGCAATGGCTTCAGCAGCGGATGGTCTTGCTCGGGCAGCGAGTCGAGCCAGACAAACCGCTGCTCGGGCGTCAGCGTCATGGCCTCGTCGAGCAACTCGCCGAGGCGCGCCATATCCCGCTGCGACAGGCTCATGTGGAAAACGACCCTATCATCGGCATTCGAAGTCGTCCCTGCCGACGGGCTTGCAGAAATCGGGCCACTTGCCGCTCTGCCGCCAGAAATCGGCAAGGCCGCCTTCGCGCATCAGATCCTTGAAACGCGGATCGGCACGCGCGCCGGAGTGCACCAGCAGCCAGGGTGCATACCAGGCGCCGGTGAACTTGTGCCGCGTCGCATCGAGATAGGCGCGCAACGCGCTCAACGCGAGGTCCCGGTCGCCCAGCGCATCTGCCAGCACCGGCGGGGACTGCTCCCCGGTTTTTGAACCACTCCTGAGAACCGCCAACATGGCCTCGCGGTCGGGAATGGCGGCGGCGAGATCGTCCCACCAAGTCGCCAGCCCAGGGATCACGGCATCTTCGAGCAGTTGCCGAAGGGCCTTCGGTTCCGCATCCTTGCGTGCCAGGCCGCGCGTGAATGCCAGCAGGTCGGAGCTCGTATGGTTGCCATCGAGGGTCCGGCTGCGCTGGTAC
>DATEEF010000087.1:0-9533 GCA_035281265.1 Steroidobacteraceae bacterium | reverse complement strand
GACCTGGTGCCCGACCCGCTCGACCGCGGCGTGCACCAGGCCGTTGCGGAGGCCGTCAGCCGGTCATCGCAGTCCGGAGCTTCGTGATCGCGGCAGCCTCGATCTGCCGGATGCGCTCGGCCGAGACGCCGTAGTCGTCCGCGAGCTCCTGCAGCGTCTTCTTGTCCTCGGCGAGCCAGCGGGCGCGAATCACAGTGCGGCTGCGCTCATCGAGCCCCTCGAGCGCGCTCGAGAGCCGGCCGGAAACGTCGCCTTCCCACTGGTCCTGCTCGACGAGCATCGCCGGGTCCGCCCCGGGAGCGGGCAGGTAGAGCGAGGGCGAGGCGATCGACTCCTCGTCGCCGGCTTCCGGCCGCGGATCGAAGGAAAGGTCGCGCGCAGACAAACGCCGCTCCATCTCGCGCACCTCGCGCGGATCGACGCCGAGCTCGCCGGCGACCGCGCGGGTCTCGTCCTCGGACAGCCAGGCCAGGTTCTTCTTCATGCGTCGCAGGTTGAAGAACAGCTTGCGCTGCGCCTTGGTCGTCGCCACGCGCACGAGGCGCCAGTTGCGGATCACGAACTCGTGGATCTCGGCGCGGATCCAGTGCACGGCGAAGCTGACGAGCCGGACGCCCATGTCGGGGTCGAAGCGCTTGACCGCCTTCATGAGGCCGACATTGCCCTCCTGGATCAGGTCGCCGACGGGGAGGCCGTAGCCGAGGTAGCCCCGGGCGATGTGGACCACGAAGCGCAGGTGCGACAGCACGAGCTCGCGCGCGGCGTCGAGGTCCTGGTGCTCGTGGAACCGGCGCGCGAGCGCGAGCTCTTCCTCGCGGTCGAGCATCGGGATCGCGGAAACGCGCTCGATGTAAGCCTCGAGGCTTCCGATCGGGGCGTTGAGGACGAGGGACGAATTGGGGAGCGTGAGCGCCTGGCCAGTCATCGTGTTCGGTTACCTCCGGACTAGGATCTTAGCAGTCGTGTCAATAGAGTGCTAAGAGGTCCGGAAGTTCCAGTCCAGACGGCCTATCTATCCAATAAAATCAGATTGTTACGCGCGCGGCTCGATCCGGCGGAGATGATAGGCTGCCGCAAGCCAGGCCCCCAGGAAGCCGAGCGCGGCACCGCCCACGATGAGCAGCGGCCATTCCCGCATTGTCAGCCCCTGGAGGTTGAAGGACGAGCCATAGGCCGCGGCCAGGCGGCCGACGAAGGGGTCCAGCGCATAGAGCCCGGCGGCAAGAAGTCCGACGGCGAGCGCGCCGCCGAAGAAGCCCTGCCACAGCCCGGAATAGAGGAACGGCCGGCGCACGAAGGCATTGCTGCCGCCGACGAGCTTGGTGACCTCGATCTCGGCGCGGCGGCCGTCGATCTCGAGGCGGATCGTGTTCCCGACGACGCCGAGCACGCCGATCGCGAGCAGCGCGCCGACCACGAGCACGAGCTGCTGCATCGTGTCCTCGAGCGCATGCAGGCGGCGCACCCAGGCCGTGTCGGCCTCGACCAGGTCGACGCCATCCAGCGCGCGAACTTCGCCGGCCATCGACTCGACGGCGGCCGCGCTGTCGCGCGGCGGAGCCGGGCGGATCTTCACGAGCCACGGCAGCGGGTTCTCGGCGAGTGCCTCGAGCGCATCGCCGATGCCCGACACCTCGCGGAACTCGGCGAGCCCTTCCTCCGGGCTCACGAGCTCGGTGCCCGCGACTCCCGGCATCTTCGCGATCTGCGTGGAGAGGGCGCGCGCCTCGGCCGGCGACGTTCCGAGCTCCAGGTAGGCCGCGAGCTGGACGGTGTCGTCGAGGCCCGCCGTCACGGCGCGCATGTTGGCGACCGCGAGGTAGAGGGCGGCCGGCAGCGAGAGCGCGATGCCGATCACGAGGACCGTGAGGAAGGCGGCGAACGGCTGCCGTGCGAGGCGGCCGAGCGAGCCCAGCATCGCCTGCGCGTGCCGCTCGAACAGGATCGAGGTCGTGTCACCCAACGACATGCGGCACCGCGGCGATCCGGCCCTGCTCGATGTGCACCCGCCGCACGCGGAAGCGATCGAGCAGGTGGATGTCGTGCGTCGCGACCAGCACGGTGACGCCGACCGCGTTGAATCGCTGGAACAGGTTCATGACCTCGAGCGCGAGGTCGGGATCGAGGTTG
This sequence comes from Steroidobacteraceae bacterium, assembly GCA_035281265.1. Lineage (GTDB taxonomy): Bacteria > Pseudomonadota > Gammaproteobacteria > Steroidobacterales > Steroidobacteraceae > SCUD01. The sequence continues at coordinate 7,403 of DATEEF010000087.1, read as the reverse complement.
CCCGTCGGCTCGTCGGCGACGAGGACCGGCGGCTTCGTGATCACGGCCCGCGCGATGCCGACGCGCTGCTGCTCGCCGGCCGACAGCTCGAGCGGGAAGGACCTCTCGCGGCCGAGCAGCCCGACCTGGTCGAGCGCGGCGCGCACGCGCTTGTCCATCTCGCGCCGCGGCACGCCAGCAATCGCCAGCGGCAGCGCGACATTGTCGTACACGGGGCGGTCGTCGAGCAGCCGATGATCCTGGAAGACGATGCCGACCTGGCGCCGGTGCGCGGGAATCTGGCGGCGGCGCAGGCTCCCCGTATTGCGGCCGCCGACGATCACCTGTCCGCGCGTCGGGCGCTCGAGCAGGGCGATCAGCCGCAGCACGGTGCTCTTGCCGGCCCCGGAATGGCCCGTCAGGAAGGCCATCTCGCCGGCTTCCAGCTCGAAGGAAAGCTCGGACAGGGCTTCGCGCCCGTTCGGGTAGCGCTTGAATACTCGGTCGAACCGGATCACGCAGACACCGCCGCCGGACGCAGCAGCCCCTCGACATAGGCCCGGGCGTCGAAGATACCGAAGTCCTCGGCCTGTTCGCCAATGCCGACGAAGCGGATCGGCAGCCCGAAGCGCCGCGCGATGGCGATGACGACGCCGCCCTTCGCCGTGCCGTCGAGCTTGGTGACGACGATGCCGGTGACGCCGATCGCCTGGCTGAACTGTTCCGCCTGGCGCACGGCGTTCTGCCCGAGGCCGGCGTCCAGCACCAGCAGGACCTCGTGCGGCGCATCCGCGTCGAGGCGCTTCACGACGCGCGCGATCTTCGCGAGCTCGTCCATCAGGTGCGATTGCGTGTGGAGCCGCCCGGCCGTGTCCACGATCAGGACGTCGGCGCCGCGAGCCCGGGCGGACTGGAGCGCATCGAAGGAGACCGCGGCCGGGTCCGCGCCCGTCTGCTGCGCGACGATGGGCACGCCGTTGCGCTCGGCCCAGGCGGCGAGCTGCTCGACGGCCGCGGCGCGGAAGGTGTCGCCGGCCGCCAGCATGACGGACAGGCCCTGTTCCTTCAGCCGGCGGGCGAGCTTGCCGATCGTCGTGGTCTTGCCGGAGCCGTTGACGCCGACCACCAGGATCACGTACGGGCGGCGCGCGCGGTCGATCTCGAGCGGGCGCTCGACGGGTTTCAGGATCGCGAGCAGGGCTTCTGCGAGCGCGCCCTCCAGTGCCTTCGCGTCCGCAAGCTCGTTGCGCGCGACCTTGCGGTGCAGGTCCGAGAGTATCGTCTCCGTCGCCTCGACGCCGACGTCTGCGGCAAGCAGGCGCGTTTCCAGTTCCTCGAGCAGGGCGGCATCGATGCGCCGCCCCGGCAGGAGGTCCGCGACCCAGGAGGTGCCGCGATTGACGCGCGCGCGCAGGCGCGCGAGGAAGCCGCCCTCGGCCGGCGTCAAGGTTCCAGGATGGCCGGGTTCGTGATCGCGAACGCGGCGCCTCCGGTCGCGGCGAGCGAGGCGGCGTGCGTCTGCATCTCGGTCGTGACCGCGAGGCTCGCGGCGGGCGAGAGCAGCGAGCCGTGCGAGCCCGAGGTGAAGTGCACCCAGGTGCCCGTGCCCGCTGCCACCGGGTTCAGGCCGGGCGTCGCCGTCTTGAGAAAGGCGGTCGCGTTGATGAGCCGCTGCGTGGCGGAGTTGGGCACGACGGTGTCGTTCAATACCTGCGTCAGCAGCACGGGGCGCGCCGCGACGGCGTTGTCGATGTAGTTGAGCGGGTCGCCGGCATCGACGGCCGTCTGCGCGTCCCGGAAGAACTGGTCGTAAAGGGTCATGCCCGGCAACAGCCCGTTCTGCGCGAGCCCGTCGTCGATGATGGGGCCGAATGTCTCGGACTGCTGCACCAGCGACGCCAGGCCGCCGCCCGGCGCATTCAGGTAGGCGGAAAGCGTCGGTATCGGCGTCGCATTGGCGACGGTGCCGACCATTGCACCCAGGGAGAGGCCGGCAAAGTGGATGCGCGTGCCGTCGATGTCCGGCACCGTGTCGCCGTCGAGGTCGAGCGCCGGCAGCGCGGTGACGAGCTGGATGATGTCGAGCGCGGACTGGCGCAGGTTGTCGCGGGTCGTCAGCAGGCTCGACAGGTTTATGAAGTAGGAGCCCGACGAATCGATGCCCGGCTCGCCGTCGACGTCGAGGTCGAAGGTGCGCTCGGCGCCCGCCTGGTACAGCGGGTTCGTCGTGTCTGTGATCCCGTGCAGCGCGAGGTCGATGGAGGCGACCACGAAACCCTGCGAGGCATAGGCACCCGCGATCGCGGCGGCCTGCACGCGGTTGCCGGTGATGCCGTGCTGGAAAACGATGACCGGCCAGCCGGCGACCGGCTTCGATTGCCCGCTGGCCACGTTCGGGACGGTGACGAATGCCGGAATCGGCAGGTTCTCCGCCTTGGCGACCGGCACCGGATTGAAGCGCGTCAGGTTCGTGGACGGAACGCCCGGCCCGCCGGGTGCGGCCTCCCAGCGGCCCGTCAGCGGCGCGGCCGGGTCCAGATAAAAGGTAATCGCGAGCTGGCCGACATAGATGTCGGCGATCGGCGGCAGCTGCGGATTCAGCGCCTGCAGGGTGAGGCCGGTCGGCACCACGCCGAGGCTGGCCGGGGGCGTCAGCTGCGCCGCATAGCCCATCGTGTCCTCGGTCGCCTGCGTCGAGAACGACCAGCTGAGCACGATGGCGGCGCGCGGCAGCGCGATCGCATCCGCGATCGCGAGATGCGCGCCGGTCAGCAGGCAGATGCTGTTCAGCGTGCCGGTGAGCGCGGCGCAGGTCGGCTGCGCATCCTTGATCGCGAGGTAATCGCGATCCGGCGTCGCCGCATTGCCGCTGGTGTCCTCGAGGCCGCTCGTCAGGTAGACGAGGTAGCCGACGTTCGTCGCGCCCGACGAGGGCGTGAGCGGCTTGAGCGGCACGATCTCGAGCGTCGCTCCGCCCGAGTCCGCCGTCGCCGCGACGCGCGCGGTGAAGTCCGTTCCGTAGACGAGCGGGCGGCGCACGCCGACCGTCGCCTTGGTGGCGTTGTCCACGTCGACCTCGAGCACGATGACGCTCGCGGGCGAGATCGTCGCCGGGTCGATCGGCGCGGAGAAGCGCACCGTCGCGGAGGCATTGGTCGAGAAACCGTCCAGTGCGTTGATCGTCGCGGCGTTCGGCAGGAACGGCGTCGTCGGCAGGTTCAGCGTGCCGTCGGTCGAGCCGGCGAAGTACAGGTCCGTCGGGTAGGGCAGCACGCCCGAGAGCGGCACGAAGTTCGGGTGGAAGTCGCCGACGTCCGTGGAGCCGCCCGGATCGCCGTTGCCCGAGGTCGGGTCCGTCGGTCCGATGCCGTCCGAGCTCGATCCCGAGCACCCGACGAGCAGGAAGCCAGCGGCGAGGAATGCGGCGGCAAGACGGTTGCTCATGTCCGAAGCTCCGGCAATGTGGAGGTTGCGGGCGCGTATCATCGCGCAAGTCTAAGGGATGTGCGCTGCAAAAAATGACCAATACCCTGCGCATCATCGGCGGCGAATGGAGAGGGCGCCGCATCCGCTTCCCGGGGCGGGGTGGCATCCGGCCGACGCCGGACCGGGTCCGCGAGACCCTGTTCAACTGGCTGATGGCAAAGGTCCCGGGCAGCCGCTGCCTCGACCTGTTCGCGGGCAGCGGCGCGCTCGGCCTCGAGGCGCTCTCGCGCGGCGCCGCGCACGCCACCTTCGTCGAGCGCGACCGCGCCAGTGCCGCGAGCCTGCGCGAGACCGCTGCATCGCTGGCGCCGGGGCGCGCGACGGTCGTGGAAGCCGATGCGCTCGCCTGGCTCGCGACGGCCCCGCGGGCCTTCGATGTCGTGTTCCTGGATCCGCCGTTCGCGGACGGGATCCTGGCGGAGTCGATGCGCCTGCTCGATTCGCACGGCTGGCTCGCGGAAGGCGCATTCGTCTACCTGGAATCGCCCGCCCGCGCAGGCGCGCCCGTGCTGCCGGACGGCTGGGTCCTCCATCGCACGGGGCGTGCCGGGGCGGTCGGTTATCATCTCGCCCGTCGCCAGGGGGAGGGGCCGGGCACGTGAATCCGAAGCGCAGCGCAGTCTATCCGGGCACCTTCGACCCGATCACGAACGGCCACCAGGACCTGGTGCGCCGGGCCGCCGGCATCTTCGATCGCGTGGTGATCGGCATCGCCGCGAACCCGGGCAAGGCGCCGCTGTTCTCGCTCGCCGAGCGCGTGGAACTTGCGCAGACGGTGCTCGGTGAGCTCAAGAACGTCACCGTCCTCGGGTACGGGGGCCTCACCGTCGATTTCGCACGCGAGCAGGGATGCGGCATCGTGGTGCGCGGCCTGCGGGCGATGTCGGATTTCGAGTTCGAGTTCCAGCTCGCGAACATGAGCCGTCACCTCGCGCGAGACGTGGACTACGTCTTCATGACACCGCAGGAGCAGTTCACCTTCATCTCGTCGACCCTGGTGCGCGAGATCGCGCTGTTCGGCGGCGACGTCTCGCAGTTCGTGCACCCGGCCGTCGCCGAGGCGCTGGGGTCGCGGCGCAAGACCTAGTGCTGGCAGCGCGGGCACCAGTAGGTGCTGCGCTGGCCCTGCGTGAACTGGCGGATCGGCGTGCGGCAGCGCCTGCAGGGTTTCCCGGTCCGCTCGTAGACGTAGAGCCGCTGCCGGAAATAGCCCGGCATGCCGGAAGCATTCACGTAGTCGCGCAGCGTCGTGCCGCCGACGCCGATCGCCTCGGTCAGCACGTCGCGGATCGACGCGACGAGCGCGTCCATCCGCGCGCGGCTCACGCGGCCGGCCGCGAGCGACGGCCGGATGCCGGCGCGGAACAGCGCCTCGCTCGCGTAGATGTTGCCGACGCCCGCGACGACGCGCGAATCCATGACGAAGCTCTTGATCGCCGTGCGCCGCCCGCGGGCCTTGCGCCACAGGTCCTCGCCGGTGAATGCGTCGGAGAGCGGCTCGACGGCGAGCGCCGCGAGGAGCTTGTGCCGCGCGGGATCGGCCTTCGTGAACAGCAGGCAGCCGAATCGACGCGGGTCGTTGAAGCGCAGGCTGCGCCCCGAGTCGAGCACGAGGTCGAGGTGGTCGTGGGCGAGAGGCGGCGAAGCGGCGTCGAGGATGCGCAGGCTCCCCGACATGCCGAGGTGGAGGATCAGCGTGCCGGCGTCCGTGCCGACCAGCAGGTATTTCGCGCGGCGCTCGACCGAGCGGATGCGGGTGCCCGCCAGGCGGGCGGGCAGCGAGCGCGGGATGCGCCAGCGCAGGCGCCATTCCCGCACCTCGAGCGCCCGGATCCGCCGGCCGACGAGCCAGGGCTCGATGCCCCGGCGCGTCGTCTCTACCTCCGGCAGCTCCGGCATGCCATGCGGGCCGGCCTCAGAACCTCGTTCTGAACGAGACGCCGACGATGCGCGGCTCGTTGTCGAAGCCGGTCAGGTTGTTGAAGTCGATGCCGCCCTTCACGTTCTCCTCGTCGGTGATGTTCCGGCCGAAGAGGGCGACTTCCCACTTGCCGCCGTCGTGCGAGTAGCCGATGCGGGCGCCGCCCTCGAAGTTGCCGTCGCTCTTGAACTCTTCCGATTCGTAGATGAAGAACTGCGTTTCGCCCTGGAAGGCCCAGTCGGTGTAGAAGAACATCTCGCCGTCGCCGACCGGGATGCCGTAGCGCGCCGTCACCGTCGCGACGTACTCCGGCGCCTGCACGAAGGAATTGCCGTCGATGATCGCGCGACCGTCCGCGTCGAGCGGGTCGAGCACCGTGCACAAGCCCGAGCCGCAGGGCGGCACGACGAGCTCGCTGTCGTCGATCTCGGTGTCGGTGTAGCTGAAGCCGAGCGTCATCATGAAGCGCTCGGTGAACAGGAACTCCGCGTCGAGGTCGATGCCCATGCCCGTGCCCTTGTCGGCGTTCACGAGCTGCACGAAGTTTCCGCCGCCGCCGATGGCGGACAGCTGCTGGTCCTCGATCTCGTAATAGAACACGGCCGCGTTGAGGCGGACGCGGTCGTCCGCGAGCTGCGACTTGAAGCCCGCCTCGATCGAGGTGATGGTCTCCGAGTCGGCGATCGACGGCGCGCCGAAGAACGCGACGTCGCGGCCCTGGATGGTCGGGGCGCGGAAGCCGGAAGCCAGGCGCCCGTAGATGTTCAGCGTGTCGCTGACTTCGTAGAGGGCGGAGAGGTCCCAGCTCACTTCGTCGTCGGAAACGGTCTGCGGCGCAATTGGGAACAAGGGCGCATTGAATGCCGCCAGATCCTTTTCATCTTCCGTGTACCGCGCACCGCCGGTCACGGTCAGCGCGTCGGTTACGTCGTAGCTCAGGTGGCCGAACACCGCCCAGGCCGTGTTGTCGTGCTCCACCGTCGTCGGCGCGAACAGGTCGTCGGGATCCGGCGTCACGAAGTTCGGGATGAACGTCGTGGTCGTCACCGAGAAATTGGAATCGAAATAGAAGGCGCCTGCTTGCCAGAACAGGCGATCGCTCGCCTGCGATGAGATGCGGATTTCCTGTGTCAGCTGGTCGAGGTTGTCGATCCCGTCGATCGAGTTCGACGGAAACGGGATGCACGGATCTCCGACGGCGCTGCCCGGCGGACAAGGACCGACGTACGGAACCGGGAGGAAGCTCAGGAAGTCCGCGCCGAATCCGCCGTCGATGTCGCCCTCGCTGCTGCTCTCGGTGTTTTCGTATGCCGTGATCGACGTCAGTGTAACGTCGCCGCCGAGGCCGAAGTCCAGCCTGAGGGACCCGCCGGTGCCCTTGGCGCTCTGCGGGTTGTTGTCGCCGCCGTCGTAGGTGACGCTGTCCCGGTCGTAGTTGGAATTGAACCCGTCGCTGCCCGGGCCGAGGACGTTCGCGCGGAAAATGGACGCGGTTCCGTCGATGTCGCGGCCGTGGACGTTGAGCAGCGCGCTGAAATTGTCGGACGGCTCGAACAGCAGCTGGGCGCGGTAAGCGAACTCGTCGAAGCCGCCCATCGCGTCGTTCTCGCCGGTGAAGTCGTTGTCGATCCAGTCGTCACGCTCCTGATACAGGGCGGAGAGACGGAATGACATCGCGTCCGTGAAGCCGCCGCCGATGGCGCCCTCGAAGGTTATCGAGCCCAGCTCGCCGTAGCTGAGCGCGGCGTCGCCCGAGAACTCCTGCGTGGGCTTCCTGGTGTCGAACTTGACGATGCCGGCGGGCGTATTGCGGCCGAACAGCGTGCCCTGCGGGCCGCGCAGGACCTCGACCCGCTCGAGGTCGAACATCGGGAAGCTCTTCAGGATGACGTTCTCGAGGACGACCTCGTCCACGATGATCGACACCGGCTGCGACGCCGCGAGGTCGAAATCCGAGTTGCCGAGGCCGCGGATGTAGAAGCGTGGCGCGAGGCGGCCGTTCGATGACTCCGCGTAA
>DATEEF010000086.1:0-32275 GCA_035281265.1 Steroidobacteraceae bacterium | reverse complement strand
AGCCGGTAGAGGTTGAGCAGCCCGAGGACGCGCCAGGCGAGCTCGGGATCGCCAGCCGTTTTCTCGATGTCCGCCGGCTTTTGCACGGCGGGCACTTTATCACGCGTTCCGAAGACGACCCGCGGCGGCGCCCGCGTTTGCGACGCGGTTCAAGCCAGCCGGTACAATGCCGTGATGAATCTCCATGAATACCAGGCGAAGCGCGTGTTCGCCGACTATGGCGTGCCCGTCCCGCCGGGAAAGGTCGCGTCGAGCGTGCCGCAGGCGATCGACGCCGCACGCGAGCTGCCCGGGCCCGTCTGGGTGGTCAAGGCGCAGGTCCACGCAGGCGGGCGCGGCAAGGCCGGCGGCGTGAAGCTCTGCCGCTCGGCCGAGGAAGTCGGCAAGGCCGCGAAGGCCATGCTCGGCCAGCGGCTGGTCACGCCGCAGACGGGCGCCGCGGGCTTGCCGGTCGACGCGGTGTACGTCGAGGCGGGCAGCGCCATCGAGCGCGAGCTGTACCTGTCGCTGCTGGTGGACCGCGAGCGCAGCCGCATCGCATTCGTCGCCTCGGCCGCGGGCGGCATGAACATCGAGGAGGTCGCCGCGCACGAGCCGGAGAAGATACTCCGTATCGACGTCCATCCCGCGGCGGGCCTGCAGGCTTACCAGTGCCGGCGCCTCGCGTTCGGGCTCGGCCTCGCGGGCAGGCAGGTCGGTGAGTTCGAGCGCATCGCGCGCGCCCTGTACCGGCTGTACCTGGAGCGCGACCTGTCGCTCGTCGAGATCAACCCGCTGATCGTGACGAAGGAAGGCGCGCTCGTCGCGCTCGACGCGAAGATCAACGTCGACGCGAACGCGCTGTTCCGCCAGCCGGAGCTCCTCGCCCTGCGCGACCCGGCGCAGGAGGATGCGATGGAGCGCGAGGCCGCGGAGCACGAGCTCAACTACGTCTCGCTCGGCGGCAACATCGCCTGCATGGTGAACGGCGCCGGCCTCGCGATGGCGACGATGGACCTCATCAAGCTGCACGGCGGCGAGCCCGCGAACTTCCTCGACGTCGGCGGCACGGCGACCGCGGACCGCGTCACCGCCGCGTTCCGCCTGATCCTCTCGAACGCGCGCGCGCGCGCGATCCTCGTCAACATCTTCGGCGGCATCGTGCGCTGCGACGTCATCGCGGAGGGCATCATCCAGGCCGTGAAGAACGCCGGCGTGAACCTGCCGGTGATCGTGCGCCTCGAGGGCACGAACGCGGACAAGGCGCGGAAGCTGCTGGCGGCGAGCGGGCTCGCGATCACCGTGGCGAAGGACGTTTCCGACGCGGCGGCCAAGGCGGTGCGCCTCGCGCGCGCGGGAGCGAAGCGATGAGCATCCTCGTCGGCCGCAGGAGCCGCGTGATCTGCCAGGGATTCACCGGCAAGCAGGGCACTTTCCATTCCGAGCAGGCGATCGCCTACGGCACGAACCTCGTGGGCGGCGTGACGCCGGGCCGCGGCGGCACGCGGCACCTGGACCGGCCCGTCTTCGACACGGTGCACGACGCCGTCCGGGCGACGAAGGCCGACGTCAGCGTCATCTACGTGCCCGCGGCGCACGCGGCGGACGCTATCCTCGAGGCGGCCGACGCCGGCATCCGGCTCGTCGTGTGCATCACCGAGGGCATTCCCGTCAACGACATGGTGCGCGTGAAGGCCGCGCTCGCGGACGGCAGGAGCCGGCTCGTCGGCCCCAACTGCCCGGGCGTCATCACGCCGGGCGAGTGCAAGGTCGGCATCATGCCGGGCTTCATCCACCAGCCCGGCAGCATCGGCATCATCTCGCGCTCCGGCACGCTGACCTACGAGGCCGTGTTCCAGACGACCAACGTGGGCCTCGGGCAGACGACCTGCGTCGGCATCGGCGGCGACCCGGTGCGCGGGCTCAACTTCATCGAGGTGCTGGCGCTGTTCGAGCGCGACAAGGACACCGCCGGCATCATCATGGTCGGCGAGATCGGCGGCACCGACGAGGAAGCCGCGGCCGATTTCATCCGGCGCGACGTCAGCAAGCCCGTCGTCGCCTACATCGCCGGCGTGACCGCGCCGCCCGGCAAGCGCATGGGCCACGCGGGCGCCGTGATCGCGGGCGGCAAGGGCACGGCCGCCGACAAGTACGCGGCGCTCGAGGAGGCCGGCGTGCGCACCGTCCGCTCGGCCGCCGACCTCGGGGTCGCCATGAAACAGGCGCTCGCCGCGCGCCGCCGGCGCAAGCCGAAGCCCAAGCGCAAGCCGCAGCGTTGATGCAGCTCCGCGTCGCGCTCGCCCAGATCAATCCGACCGTCGGCGACATGCAGGGCAACGCCGGGCGCATCGCCCTGCGGGTCGAGGAAGCGCGGCGTGCGGGGGCGCAGCTCGTGGCGACCCCCGAGCTCGCGCTCTCGGGTTACCCGCCGGAGGACCTGCTGTTCCACCGCGGCTTCCGCCGCCGCGTCGAGGAGTCGCTCGCGCGGCTCTCGGAGGCCGCGCGGGGCATCGACCTCCTGGTCGGCTATCCGGAGTATTCCGGCGGCGTCCTGTTCAACTCCGCCGCGTGGATCCGCGACGGCCGGCGGATCGCGAACTACCGCAAGCAGCGGCTCCCGAACTACCAGGTGTTCGACGAGAAGCGCTACTTCACGCCCGGCGACGCCTTCGTGACCGTCGAGCTCGGCGGCGTCCGCATTGCGCCGATCATCTGCGAGGACATCTGGCACGCCGACGTCGCGGAGGGCGCGCGCCGCGCCGGCGCGGATTTCGTGATCGCGCTGAATGCCTCGCCGTACCAGCAGCGCAAGCAGGTGGAGCGCGAGGCGAACCTCGGCACCCGCGCCCGGGAGAATGGCATCCCGTTCGCGTACCTCAACCTCGTCGGCGGCCAGGACGAGCTGGTGTTCGACGGCTGCAGCTTCGCCGTCGACGCGGCCGGCCGCGTCGTTCACCGGGCGCCGGCCTTCCAGGAGTCCCTCACGACGCTCGACATCGAACAGGCGGAGAAAGGCTTCGACGTCGCGCCGGAGAGCCTTGCGCCGCTGCCCGATCGCGAGGAAAGCGTGTGGCGCGCGATCGTCATGGGCGTGCGCGACTACGTCGACAAGCACCGCTTCGAGGGCGTCGTCATCGGGCTCTCGGGCGGCGTGGACTCCGCGCTCGTGCTCGCGCTCGCCTGCGATGCGCTCGGCAGGGACCGCGTGCAGGCGGTCATGATGCCCTCGCGGTTCACGTCCTCGATGTCCGAGAAGGACGCCGCCGCGATGGCCCGCGGACTCGGCGTGAAATTCTCGGTAATCCCGATCGAGGGCATGTACCAGGCGACGCTCGCGGCGCTCGAGCGCGAGTTTCGCGGCCGCGAGCCCGACGCCACGGAGGAGAACATCCAGGCCCGCTGCCGCGGCATGCTGCTGATGGCGATCTCGAACAAGACCGGGCGCATGGTCCTCACGACCGGCAACAAGAGCGAGATGTCGGTGGGCTACGCGACGCTCTACGGCGACATGGCGGGAGGATTCGCGCCCATCAAGGACTGCAGCAAGCTGCTCGTCTGGCGCCTCGCGCGCTGGCGCAATGCCCAGGGGACGGCGCCGGTGATCCCGCAGCGGATCATCGACCGGCCGCCGACCGCGGAGCTGAGCGAAAACCAGCTCGATTCCGACAGCCTGCCGCCCTACGAGGTGCTCGACCCGATCCTCGAGGCGTTCATCGAGGACGACCGCTCGGTGGACGAGATCGTCGCGATGGGTTTCGAGCGCGCGACGGTGACGCGCGTGCTCGAGCTCGTGAAGCGGAGCGAATACAAGCGGCGCCAGGCGCCGCCGGGCGTGCGCATCAGCCGCCGCGCTTTCGGACGCGACTGGCGCTATCCGATCACGTCGGGATACAGGCCCGGAGAATCGTAAGAGGGGACAGACCCCTTTTTCGCAAAGCCGAAAAAGGGGTCAGTCCCCTAGTCGAAGCGCCACCACTTCTTGTCGCGGTCGACCGGCTTTGAATCCGGGTAGTTGAGGGCGAACACTTCCTGCGAGCGCTCGGCGAGGTCCTCGAGGCCGAGGCCGCGGTAGGCCGAGATCATGATCTCGAGCGCCTCACGCACGGCAGGCGCGCCGTCGTAATTCTCGATGCAGTAGCGCGCGCGGTCGATGGCGGCCACGTACGCCTCGCGGCTGAGGTAGTGCTGAGCGACGTAGACCTCGTAATCGGCGAGCCGGTTGCGCAGGTAGATCATGCGCTGGCGTGCATCGTGCGCGTAGGCGCTGTCGGGACGCTGGCGGATGAGCTGGTCGAAGGCGTCGAACGAGCGCCTGACATCCTGCGGCGGGCGCTCATTGAGATCGGTGTTGAACCATCGCTCGAGGAAGTTGGGCGAGCGCTCGAAATAGATGAGACCGCGCAGGTACATGGCGTAGTCCACGCGCGGATGGGTGGGGTTCTCGCGCACGAACTGGTCGGCCGCGTCGACGGCGGATTCCTGCTCGCGGGCGCGGTAGTAGGCGTAGATGATGTCGAGGCGGCCCTGGCGGGCTTCCTGGCTGAACGGGTAGCGCGCGTCCAGCGCCTCGTAGTAGCGGATGGCGCCGCGGTAGTCGCCGCCCATGAGCAGGCCATGCGCCTTCTCGTACATGCGGTTCGGCTGCAGCTGCTCGGCTGCGCGCTCCTTGTAGCCGCAACCCGCGGCTGCGGCCATGCCGCACGCGATCAGCAGGATGCGCGCCATCGTTCGGTGAGGCTGCAAAGGACTGGACCCCGGCTGTTGAATCAACGCAGTATACCGGCAAAAGACCGCGTCCCACCCGCATGAGTTCCACCCGTCACCAACGCGAATTGCGCCTGCCGCCGCAGGCGGCCGGCCGCCGGCTCGACCAGGCGCTGGCCGACGCCTTGCCGGAGTTCTCGCGCTCGCGCCTGAAGCGCTGGATCGACGACGGCATGCTGCGCGTGGACGGCCGCGCGCCGCGGCCCCGGGACATCGTCGCGGGCGGCGAGCGCATCGAGCTCGACGCGCCCGACGAGGACGCCGTCGAGTCCGCCGCGCAGCCGCTGCCGCTTGCAATCGCCTGGGAGGACGCGGACGTCCTCGTCGTCGACAAGCCGGCCGGGCTCGTAGTGCACCCGGGCGCCGGCAACCCCGACCGCACGCTGCAGAACGCGCTGCTCGCGCACGACCCGCGCCTCGCGAAGGTCGCGCGCGCCGGGATCGTCCACCGCCTCGACAAGGACACCTCGGGGCTCCTTATCGTCGCGCGCAGCGAGTCCGCGCGGACGACGCTCGCCGAGGCGCTCGCCGCGCGCGGGATCCACCGCGAATACCAGGCCGTCTGCGTCGGCGTCATGACCGCGGGCGGGCGGATCGACGCGCCGATCGACCGGCATCCGGTGGATCGCCTGCGCATGGCGGTGCGACAGAGCGGCCGCGAAGCCGTCACCAACTATCGCGTCATCGAGCGCTTCCGCCGCCACACGTGGGTGCGCGTGACGCTCGAGACCGGCCGCACGCACCAGATCCGCCGTCACCTGTCGCACGCCGGCTATCCCCTGGTCGGCGATCCGGTGTACGGGAAGCGCCTCGCGATTCCGCGCGGCGCGACGCCCGCGCTCGCCGAGGCGCTGCGCGGGTTCCGGCGCCAGGCGCTGCACGCGGCGAAGCTCGTGTTTCCGCACCCGCGCGACGGCCGCGAGATCGAGGTCGAGTCCGCGCTGCCGGCGGACTTCAAGGCGCTCGTTTCCGCGCTCAAGCGCGATCGCGCCGCGGCAGGTCCCTGATGGCCGAGACCGGTTTCCTGCGGCCCGGCTGGGTCGTGCCCGCGGGCGTCCGCGCGGTCATGACGACGCGGGCCGGCGGCGTGAGTCGCACGCCCTACGACAGTTTCAACCTCGCGTCCCATGTCGGCGACCGGCCGGAGGCGGTTGCGGAAAACCGCAGGCGGCTGCGTGCTGCGCTGCCGCTCCCCTCGGAGCCGGCCTGGCTCGAGCAGGTGCACGGCAACGCGGTGGCGACGCTGCCGGCGCGCACGAGCGTCCCGGCCGACGCCGCCGTCGCATTCGTGCGCGGCCCCGTCTGCGCGGTGCTCGTGGCCGATTGCCTGCCGGTCTTCCTCGCGGGCCGCGCCGGCGACCGCGTCGGCATCGCGCACGCGGGCTGGCGCGGGCTCGCGGCCGGCGTCGTCGAGGCGACGATTGCGGCGCTCGACTGCGATCCGCGCGAGCTCGTCGCCTGGCTCGGGCCCTCGATCGGCCCCGACGCTTTCGAAGTCGGCGAAGAGGTGCGCGAGGCCTTCCTCGCGCACGACGCGGGAGCGGACGCCGCATTCCGGCGCGGCCGGCCGGGCCGCTGGCTCGCGGATCTCCCGGCGCTCGCGCGGCGCCGGCTCGGCGCGGCCGGCGTCACGCGGGTCGGCGGGGGCGGGTACTGCACCGTCACGGATTCCGCGCGCTTCTACTCGTACCGCCGCGACGGCGCGACCGGCCGCATGGCCGCGCTCGCGTGGCTCGAGTGAGGTAGGCTGGGCGCCCGTGCAGACCCTCCTGCCCATCCTCGCGCTGACCGCCGCCTGCGGCGCGCTCTCCGCGCTGGTCGCGGGCGCATTCATGCTGCTGTCGGCGCCGCGGCGCAACGCCCTGCTGCCGCACCTCGTCAGCTTCGCGACCGGCGCGCTGCTGGGCGCCGCGCTGCTCGCCCTGCTGCCGCACGCGCTGGACTCGGGCGTCGGTGCGCACGGCATCGGGCTTGCGCTCGCCGCCGGCATCATCGCGTTCTTCGTGCTCGAGAAGCTCGTGCTCTGGCGCCACTGCCATGCGGATCACTGCGAGGCGCACGGACCCGAAGACCGCCACCGCGATCGCGCTTCCGCGACGCTGATCCTGTGGGGCGACGCGTTCCACAACGTCCTCGACGGCGTGCTGATCGCGGCCGCCTTCCTCACCAACCCGCACCTCGGCGTCGTCACGACCGTCGCCGTCTTCGCGCACGAGATCCCGCAGGAGGTCGGCGACCTCGCGATCCTCCTGAACGGCGGGATGTCGCGCCGGCGCGCGCTGCTGCTCAACATCGCGGTGAGCCTCGCGTCCGTCGCGGGCGCGGTCATAGCCTGGTACCTGCTCGCGCAGGCGCTCGAATGGCTGCCGTACGCCCTCGCGATCGCGGCGGCGAGCTTCCTCTACGTCGCGGTCGCCGACCTGATTCCCGGTCTCCACCGTCGGGTCGACGCGAAGACCTCGCTCCAGCAGGTCCTCCTCATCGCGGTCGGGATCGTCGTCATCGCGACCTCGCACGCGCTCGCCCACTGACGCGCGCGCCTGCGGGCACGCGTACTTCGCCCGGGGGGACCGCCTCCGCTCGCGAGGAAGAACAGACACTCGCTCGCCTCGGGGTCCCCCCGGGCTCGCACGCGTGCACAACGACTCACGCGACCGTGTCCGCACGCGGACAAGCCGGCGGGGACCCCGAGGCGAGCGCGTTTTTCTTCCCGCGCGAGCGGAGGCGGTCCCCGCCGGCGAAGTCCGAGTGCGGACAGGATTCGAGTCAGGTATTGAGCCTGAGCGCCTCGCGGAGGCCGATCAGAACGAGTTCCGGCACGTGCGCGTCGAAGATCCCCTCGTCCTCGAACAGCCGCGCGAATCCTCCCGTGCCGATGAGCGTCGTCGGCCTGTCGGCGAAGTACTGCGCCCGCACTTCCGCGCACAGATGCCGGAGGATCGCGATGTTCCCGTGGTAGAGGCCGGCCTGGATGCTCTCGACCGTCGAGCGGCCGAGGAGCTCCGGGGGCTTGCGGATCTCGACTTTCGGCAGGCGCGCGGTGCGCGCGTCCAGGCTTTCCATCGCGAGCCGCAGGCCCGGCAGGATCACGCCGCCCAGGTAGTCGCGGTCCTCGGTGAGCGCGTCGATGGTCGTCGCCGTGCCGAAGTCCACGATGATCGCGTTCTTGCCGGGAAACATCCGCGCGGCCGCGATCGCGCCCGCGATGCGGTCGCTGCCGACCTCGAGCGGGTTGCGGTACTTGATCTTGAGCCCGGTTCGCACGCCGGGCTCGAGCAGGAACGGGCGGAGGCCGAAGTACTTCATGCTGGCGTTGCGCACCGAGTGCACCATGTCCGGGACGACCGAGCAGATCGCGACGGCCGTGATGGCCGTCGGGTCGACGCCGTTCTCGCGCAGCACCTGGCGGCAGAACAGGCCGAACTCGTCGGAGGTGTTCTCGGCGCGCGTCGCGCGACGGAACTGCAGCGCGAGCCGGTCGTCGTCGAACACCCCGCCGTAGATCTGGCTGTTGCCTATGTCCAGCACCAGGATCATCGCGCCGCCCCCTTGAGCTGTTCCTCGACCAGCGCTGCCAGCGCGGTCGCGAGCTTGTCGCGGCCGACGAAGCGGCGCACGCGGCTGCTGCCGTTCTCGTGCACGAAGAACACGTGCTCCTTGCCGTCGGCGAGCGTGGAGACGTCGTTCTGCACGACGAAGCGGGCGCGGCTGCGCTTCAGCAGGTCGCGCGCCGCGCGCGCCTGGGCCTTGGGATCGGGATCGTGCGTCAGCTTGAAGCCGACCAGGACCAGGTCCGGGTTGCCGGCGTAGCCCATGATGCGGTCGATGATCTTGTACGTCGGCTGGAGCTTCACCGACAGCTCGCTGCCCGAGGCGATCTTGGCGTCGGGGTGCGGGTCGGCGACCGCGAAGTCGCCGACTGCCGCGGCGTGGATGATGGCGGCGCAGGCGCTGTCGCGCGCGAGGCGTCGCAGCGCCGTGTCGAGCGAGGCGTGGTCGGTGAAGGTCTCCCGCCGTGCGATGCCGGCCGCCTGGGCCGAGTCGACGCCGGAAACCTGGGTCACCTCGAAGCCGCGCGCGGCCAGTGCCTCGCAGACCATCGCGCCCGTGCGGCCGCTGCTCATGTTGGAGATGAAGCGGACGCTGTCGATGGGCTCCCGGGTCGCGCCCGAGGTCACGACCACCCTGGGCTTCATCGCGTCGCCTCCAGCGCCTGCAGCACGTGTTTTTCGAGCTCATCCACCTCGAGCAGCCGGCCCTCGCCCTGCTCGCCGCAGGCTAGCCGGCCGTCGCCGACCGGCAGCAGCCGCGCGCCGAAGCGCTCGAGCCGCTCGCGCGAGGCGCGGGTCGCGGGGTGATCCCACATCGTGGCGTTCATCGCCGGCGCGACGAGGTAGGGCTTGCGCCCGATCTCCCAGGCGAGGAACAGCGCGCCGATCGCGTCGTCCGCGAGGCCGGCGGCGAGGCGGTTCATCGAGTTGGCGGTCGCGGGACAGAGCAGGGCGATATCGGCCCAGCGCGCGAGGCGGATGTGGTCCATCGTGCGCCCGGGCTCGTACAGGTCCGTGAACGGCGGGCGGCCCGTGAGTCCCTCGAGCGTCGCCGCTCCGACGAATCGCAGCGCGCCGGCGCTCGCGACGGTCTGCACGGAGACGCCGCGCTTGGCGAGCCGCGAGACGAGCTCGCAGGCCTTGAAGCAGGCGATCGAGCCCGTGAGCTGGAACAGGATCTTCGGTCCTTCGCTAGCCGACATTGTCGATGAGCCTCACTCCGCCGAGACGGACGGCCGCGAGGCGGCGGCCGTCGTGGTCGGCGACATAGTCCACGTCGAAGCCTTCGCCGGCGAGGGCGGCCGCGGCATCCGCGGCGCTCTGCCGCCCGGCGACGCTCGCCGCGAGGACCCGGTACAGGGCGGGCGCCCGCGCGCGGTCCGCGGGGGATAGACGGCGGTTGCGCGAGCTCATCGCGAGCCCGTCCGGCTCGCGCACCGTCGGGCAGCGCACGATGCGCGTGTCGAGGAAGAAAGCGTCGACGAGCCCCTCGACGAGGCGCAGCTGCTGGAAGTCCTTCTCGCCGAAGTAGGCGCGCTCGGGCCGCACGAGCAGCAGGAGCTTCAGCACGACCGTCAGCACGCCGTCGAAATGCCCGGGCCTCGAGGCGCCCTCGAGCTCGAGGGACAGTGCGTTCTCCGTCACGCGATAGCGGTACTCGTCGCGGTAGATCTCCTCGGGGCGCGGCAGGAACGCGAGGTCGCAGCCCGCGCCCTCCAGCTTCGCCAGGTCGGATTCGAGCGTGCGCGGATAGCGCGCGAGGTCGCCGGGATCGTCGAACTGGGCCGGGTTGACGAAGATGCTGGCCCAGGCGCGTGCGTTGTCGGCCTTCGCGCGCCTGACGAGCGAAACGTGGCCCGCGTGCAGCGCGCCGAGCGTCGGCACGAAGCCGGTCGCGCCGGCGCCGCGCGAGCGCCGCTCGTCCTCGAGCGCGGCGACGGTCTCGACGACCTTCACGCGTCGTAGCTCTCGGCCGGCGCCGGGAAGGCGCCCTGCTTCACGTCGCGGTCGAACCGGTCGACGGCGTCCCGCACGGCGGCGTTGCCGTCGAGGTAGGTCCGCACGAATTTCGGCCGGTGCCCGCCGGTGAAGCCGAGCACGTCCTGCAGCACGAGCACCTGGCCGTCGCAGTGGATGCCGGCGCCGACGCCGATCGTCGGGATGCCGACGGCCTGCGTGATGCGCGCGCCCAGCGCCGAGGGCACGCACTCGAGCACGATCGAGAAGCAGCCGAGGTCCTCGAGGCGCTTCGCGTCCTCGACGATGCGCGCGGCGTCGCTCTCGCGGCGGCCCTGGACGCGGAAGCCCGCGAGCGCGTTGACCGACTGCGGCGTGAGGCCGAGGTGACCCATGACCGGCACGCCGGAGCCCACGATCGCCCCGATCACGTCCTCATGGCCCGCGACGCCCTCGAGCTTCACCGCCTGGGCGCCGGCGCGCATGAGCGCGGCGACCGCGTCGAGCGCGGCGGGCACGCCCTTGCGGAAGGACAGGAACGGCAGGTCCCCGATGATGAAGCGCGTCGGCGCGCCGCGGCGCACGGCCGCCGTGTGCAGGGCCATCATCTCGACCGTGGCGGCGAGCGTGTCGGCGTGGCCGTGCACGACCATCGCCGCGCTGTCGCCCACGAGGATGCAGTCGATGGCGGACGTCTCGAGCACGCGCGCGAGGCTCGAGTCGTAGCAGGTCACCATCGAGATCTTGCGGCCCGTGGCTTTCGCCGCCGCGAAGTCGAGGACCGATTTCATGCGCGTTCCCTCCCGGCCGCCGCGATGAAGGCGCGGTAGACGCCCGCGAGGGCGGTGCCCTCGAGCGCCTCGAGGTGCGCGTCGATCGTCTCCGTGTCGCCGCGCGCGACGGGACCGGTCAGCGCGCCGTCGCTGGAGGCGAGGACGTTCTCGATGATCCGCCGCGGGTAGGCGGCGAGCGCTGCGCGCGGCGCGCCATAGCGCGCGTCCATGGCCGAGAAGAAATCGCGCCAGAGCACCGCCGTGAACCCGCCGGCGAGGGCGCAGAGCGCGTGGTAGTAAGCCTTGTCGCCGGTCCGGAGCGGGAAGCAGGGATTCGGCAGGCGCGGGAACAGCGCGCGGAATTCGGCGACCGGGTCGGGATGCACGGCGTCGTGGTCCACGAACACCGGAATGTCGCGGTAGAACGCGGGCTCGTAGAGCGTCGTCGCGAAGCTCATGAGCGGGTGCGCGCCGAAGGCGCCCTCGAAATTGCGGCCGCCGCAGAAATGGACGAAGGTCCGGTCGTCGAGGCCTTCCGCGCGCAGGCGGGCCATCACCGGCGCAATCGCGTCATCCGAGACCGCGAGCAGGATCGTGGGGCAGCCGGCGAGCGCCTCCGGGGCCGTCACGCCCGGCTTGCCGTTCGCGCGCGCGAGGCGGCGCGACCACAGCCTCCAGGGGATGCCGAGGCTCGTGAAATAGTGGCGCCAGTGACGGGAAAGTCGCCCGTCGCCCACGAAGCCGTAGGGCGACGGCCCGGAAGCCGGGCTCTCGGCGGGTACCTGTCCCATGGATCAAGTCCCTCGAATGTCCAGACAACTCATCTGCCGGTCACGGCCGCCGCAGGGGGCGGTCCGCGCCATCGCCAGTTTACCGCGAAGCAATCGGAGGGGTCAGACCCCTTCATATTCGCGAAGGGGTCTGACCCCTTCATGAAGGGAAGCGACGCGCAAATCCTTGAAATTCGCGCTAAATTTCGCCCGTGCCCGGGTTGAATCGGCCCCGGGTGTCCCCATCAACCTGGCAGGCTTTGTCCCCGGAGCGACTCGATGCGAATGGATCGGCTGACGTCGAAGTTTCAGCTCGCGCTCGCTGATGCGCAGTCGCTCGCCGTCGGGCGCGACCAGCAATTCATCGAGCCGGTGCACCTCATGCTCGCGTTGCTCGACCAGGAGGGCGGAAGCGCGCGACCGCTGCTCGACCGCGCCGGCGTGAACGTGAGCCTCCTGCGCTCGCGCCTGCTCGAGCAGGTCGGCCGCATCGCGACCGTCGAGGGCTCGGGCGGCGAAGTGCATCCCTCGCACGACCTGCTGAAGCTCCTGAACGTCACCGACAAGCTCGCGCAGAAGCGCGGCGACCAGTACATCTCGAGCGAGCTGTTCGTGCTCGCGGCCTGCGAGGACAAGGGCACGCTCGGCCGCGTGCTCAAGGATTCCGGCGCCGTGAAGGGGGCCCTCGACAAGGCGATCGACGACCTGCGCGGCGGCGAGAAGGTCGACGACCCGAACGCCGAGGAGCAGCGCGGGGCGCTGCAGAAGTTCACGATCGACCTGACCGAGCGCGCGGAGCAGGGCAAGCTCGACCCCGTCATCGGGCGCGACGACGAGATCCGCCGCACGATCCAGGTGCTGCAGCGGCGAACCAAGAACAACCCCGTGCTGATCGGCGAGCCGGGCGTCGGCAAGACCGCGATCGTCGAGGGCCTGGCGCAGCGCATCGTCAACGGCGAGGTGCCCGAGGGCCTCAAGGACAAGCGCATCCTCGCACTCGACATGGGCTCGCTGATCGCCGGCACGAAGTTCCGCGGCGAGTTCGAGGAGCGCCTCAAGGGCGTGCTGACCGACCTCGCGAAGCAGGAAGGCCAGGTCATCCTCTTCATCGACGAGCTGCACACGATGGTCGGCGCGGGCAAGGCCGAGGGCTCGATGGACGCCGGCAACATGCTGAAGCCCGCGCTCGCGCGCGGCGAGCTTCACTGCGTCGGCGCCACAACCCTCGACGAGTACCGCAAGCACGTCGAGAAGGACGCGGCGCTCGAGCGCCGCTTCCAGACCGTGTTCGTGGGCGAGCCGTCGGTCGAGGACACCATCGCCATCCTGCGCGGCCTCAAGGAGCGCTACGCCGTCCACCACAAGGTGGAGATCACCGACCCCGCGATCGTCGCGGCCGCGACGCTCTCCCACCGCTACATCACGAATCGCCAGCTCCCGGACAAGGCCATCGACCTGATCGACGAGGCCGCGAGCCGCATCCGCATGGAGATCGACTCCAAGCCCGAGGAGATGGACCGCCTCGAGCGTCGCGTGATCCAGCTCAAGATGGAGCGCGAGGCGCTCAAGAAGGAGAAGGACGAAGCCTCGAAGAAGCGCCTCGACCAGCTGGAAGAGTCCCTCGCCACGCTCGAGAAGGAGTACGCCGACCTCGAGGAAATCTGGAAGGCCGAGAAGGCCGCGGTCCAGGGCGCCGCGCACATCAAGGAAGAGCTCGAGCGCGTGCGTCTCGACTTCGAGGCCGCGCGCCGCGCGGGCGACCTCGGCCGCATGTCCGAGCTGCAGTACGGCAAGATCCCGGAGCTCGAGAAGCGCCTGAAGTCCGCCCAGGAAGCGGAGGCCAAGGCGCCGACGCTGGTGCGTAACAAGGTCACGGACGAGGAGATCGCGGAGGTCGTGTCCAAGTGGACCGGCATCCCCGTCTCCAAGATGCTCGAGGGCGAGCGCGAGAAGCTCCTGCGCATGGAACAGGAGATCGCGAAGCGCGTCGTCGGCCAGGAGGAGGCCGTGCGCACCGTGTCGGACGCGATCCGGCGCAGCCGCGCGGGTCTCGCCGACCCGAACCGGCCCAACGGCTCGTTCCTGTTCCTCGGCCCTACCGGCGTCGGCAAGACCGAGCTCACCAAGGCGCTCGCGGAGTTCCTGTTCGACACCGAGGACGCGCTCGTGCGCATCGACATGTCCGAGTTCATGGAGAAGCACTCGGTCGCGCGCATGATCGGCGCTCCGCCGGGATACGTCGGCTACGAGGAGGGCGGCTACCTGACCGAGGCCGTGCGGCGCCGGCCGTACTCCGTGATCCTGCTCGACGAGATCGAGAAGGCGCACCCGGACGTCTTCAACGTGCTGCTGCAGGTCCTCGACGACGGCCGCCTGACCGACGGGCAGGGCCGCACCGTCGACTTCCGCAACACCGTCGTGATCATGACCTCGAACCTCGGCTCGCAGGTGATCCAGGAGATGGCGGGCGAGGAGAACTACGAGGCGATGAAGAAGGCGGTGCTCGAGATCGTCGGTCAGCACTTCCGCCCGGAGTTCATCAATCGCATCGACGACATCGTCGTGTTCCACCCGCTCGGGCGCGAGCACATCCGCCGGATCGTCGAGATCCAGACCGGCTACCTGCGCCGGCGCCTGGGCGACCGCGACATCCGGCTCGAGCTCGACGACAAGGCGGCGGACCTGCTCGGCGCGTCGGGTTTCGATCCCGTGTACGGCGCGCGGCCGCTCAAGCGCGCGATCCAGCAGCAGCTCGAGAACCCGCTCGCGCAGCGGATCCTGTCGGGCGACTTCGCGCCGGGAGACACGATCCGCGTGAGCGTGAAGGACGGCGCCCTGGTTATGCGAAAATAGCCGGCGAGGGAAGGTTGCATAGCCGATGCCGTTTTACGAATACCAGTGCTCCGCCTGCGGGCACCACCACGAGGAATTGCAGAAGGTCACCGACCGGCCGCTGCGCAAGTGCCCGGCCTGTGGCCGCGCGACGCTCAAGCGCCTCGTGTCCGCGCCGGTCTTCCGCCTGAAGGGCGGCGGCTGGTACGAGACGGACTTCAAGAACGACAAGGAATCGAAGCGGAACCTCGCCGGCGAGAAGGAGCCCGCCACTGGCGACGCGTCCGCCGAGAAGCCGGCGGACAAGCCGGCCGAGGCGAAGCCCGACTCGAAACCCGCCGAGAAGAAGCCCGAGGCCGCCCCGAAAGCCGCGCCGGCGCGCAAGCCGAAGCCGGCCCGGCCCCGGGTCGCGCGCCGTCGGCCCGCGCGCCGCTGACGGCATCCCGTCGGGCGCGTCCGCGGTTGCCACGGCCGCCGCCCGGCACGTAACATCGCGCGCTTTGTCCATGCGCACACACTACTGCGGGGAAGTCGACGAGACCCTGGCGGGACGCACCATCGAGGCGGCCGGCTGGGTGCACCGCCGCCGTGATCACGGCGGCGTGATCTTCGTCGACCTGCGCGACCGCTCCGGGCTGCTCCAGGTCGTCTTCGACCCGGACGCGAAGGAGGCCTTCAAGGCTGCGGAACACCTGGGCCGCGAGTTCTGCATCCAGGTGCAGGGCAAGCTGCGCCCGCGCCCGGCGGGCACGGCCAACACCAACCTGACTTCGGGCGCGGTCGAGCTGCTCGCCTCGAAGCTCGTGATCCTGAACCCGTCGGTGACGCCGCCGTTCTCGCTGGACGAGGAGGTGGGCGAGGAGCTGCGCCTCAAGCACCGCTACATCGACCTGCGCCGGGACGTGATGCAGGAGCGCCTGCGGCGCCGGCATGCCATCACGCGCGCGATGCGCGAGTACCTCGACGGCCACCAGTTCGTCGACATCGAGACCCCGATGCTGACGAAGGCGACGCCCGAGGGCGCGCGCGACTACCTGGTGCCGTCGCGCACGCACCCGGGCAAGTTCTTCGCGCTGCCGCAGTCGCCGCAGATCTTCAAGCAGCTCCTGATGATGAGCGGCTTCGACCGCTACTACCAGATCGTGCGCTGCTTCCGCGACGAGGACCTGCGCGCCGACCGCCAGCCGGAGTTCACGCAGCTCGACATCGAGACCTCGTTCCTCGAGCAGGCGCAGGTGATGGCGCTCATGGAGGCGCTCATCCGGCACGTGTTCTCGCGCGTGCTCCGGGTCCAGCTGCCCGATCCCTTCCCGCGGCTCACGTTCGCCGAGGCGATGCGCCGCTACGGCTCGGACAAGCCGGACCTCCGCGTGCCGCTAGAATTCACGGACGTCGCGGACCTGGTGCGCGGATCGGAGTTCAAGGTATTTGCGGCGCCGGCCGCGGATCCGGAGGGCCGCGTGGCGGCGCTGCGCGTCCCGGGCGGCGGCGCGCTGACGCGCAAGCAGATCGACGATTACACCGCTTTCGTCGCGCGCTATGGCGCGCGCGGACTCGCCTACGTCAAGGTGAACGACCCCGCCAAGGGCCGCGACGGTCTGCAGTCGCCGATCCTGAAATTCCTGGGTGACGACGCGGTCGTCGGTGTCGTGCAGCGCACGCAGGTAGAGTCCGGGGACCTCGTCTTCTTCGGCGCCGACAAGGCCAAGGTCGTGAACGACGCGCTCGGGGCGCTGCGGCTGCAGGTCGGTCGCGACCTCGGGCTGGTGGAAGAGGGCTGGCGGCCGCTCTGGGTGACCGATTTCCCGATGTTCGAGTGGGATGCCGACGCGAAGCGCTGGGGCGCGATGCACCACCCGTTTACCTCGCCGGTCGACCCGGATCCGGCCGCGCTGACGGCGGGGCCGGGGGATGCGCTCGCTCGCGCCTATGACATGGTGCTGAACGGCTCGGAGATCGGCGGCGGCTCGATCCGTATCCATCGTGAGGACATGCAGAGCGCGGTATTCGACCTGCTGGGCATCTCGCGCGAGCAGGCCTCGGTGAAGTTCGGCTTCCTGCTCGAGGCACTGCGCTACGGGGCGCCGCCGCACGGCGGGATCGCCTTCGGCCTCGATCGCCTCGCGATGCTGATGTCCGGCGCGGAGAGCATCCGCGACGTGATCGCCTTCCCGAAGACGCAGTCGGCGTGGGATCCGCTCACCGACGCGCCGTCCGAGGCCGACGATGCCCAGCTCGCGGAACTGCACATCCGCGTCAAAAAACCACCTACCGGTGCCGGATCGCCCTGAAGGTGCCGGGTCGCACATATCGAACTTATTGCCATCACAATAAGTTCGATATGTGCGACCCGGCACCGGTGGTCGTTGTTCACGGCCTGTGGTTCAACGGGCTGGAGAGCCTCATCCTGCGCGACCGGCTGCGCGCGGCGGGGTTCGCTCCCGAGTCTTTCCGCTACCACTCGATGCACGTTTCGCTGCGCGAAGCCGCGGAAGCGCTCGCCGCGCGCCTGCGCGCGATCGGCGGGCCCGTGCACGTCGTGGCCCACAGCCTGGGCGGCCTCGTGACCTGCGACGCATTCGCCATGCACGACGACCTGCCCGACGGGCGCGTCGTCCTGCTCGGCTCGCCCGTGCGCGGCGCACGCGCGGCGCGCGTCGTTGCGTCGCGCTGGTACGGCCACGCGATGCTGGGCCCCCTCGCCGTCGCCGAGCTTGCGCGAGAGCGGGAGGCGGCGTGGCGCTCGAAGCGCGAGGTGGGCGTCATCGCGGGCTCGCGGTCCGTCGGCCTCGGCCGGGTGTTCGCGGAACTGCCGTTGCCTAACGACGGCACGGTCTGCGTCGACGAGACGGATCTCGCGGGTGCGCGCGCCCGCCTCGTGCTTGACGTGAGTCACACGGGGATGCTGCTGTCGTCCGCGGTCGTCGCGGCCACGGTACAGTTCCTCGCGACCGGTTCGTTCGGGACTGCGCATGACTGAATCCCTGAAGCGCTGGCCGTGGTATGCGCTGGTGCTCGCCGCGTACCCGCTGCTCTACATCGCCGTCACGAACCCGGGGCAGGTGGAGGCCCGGGATGTCATGCCCGTCGTCGCGGCCGGCATCCTGGCGGCGGCACTCCTCGTCGCATTGCTGCGGCCGGTCCTCGCGAGCTGGGCGATGGCCGGCCTGGGCGCGGCGTGGCTGGTCCTCCTTTTCTATCTGTACGGCCCGGTCAATGAGTGGTGGCTCGACTGGGTCCGCAGCGGCCTCGAGCAGCAGGCGGCGATGCGCACCTGGTACCGGGCCCAGCCTCAGCTCGTGCATTCGATCGCCTGGGCGCTCGTTGCGATCGCCGGCCTCCATGTCCTGCGCCGTCACGCGAAGCGCATACCGCCGGCGCTCACCGGCCTGCTGAACACGGCCGCAGTGGCCCTGGCGATACTGCTCGCCCTCCAGGCGGCGCTGAACCTGGCGCGGGAGGGCGGCGGGGGCGAAGCGGCACCGCGGCCGGCGGCCAGCGCCAACGCCGCGGCGGCGGCCGCGGGGCCGGACATCTATTTCATCGTGCTGGACGGCTACGCGCGCGCCGACATCCTCGCGAAGTACTACGGCGTCGACAACGCGCCCTTCCTCGACGGCCTGCGGCATCGCGGCTTCCAGGTGAGCGACCGCAGCCGCTCCAACTTCTACTGGACCTTCCTGTCGCTCGGCTCCGCCCTGAACCTGGACTACGTGCAGGACGTCGTCGGCAGGCAGCTCGACCCGGCAAGCCGCGACCGCACGGAGCTCTACCGCATCCTGCGCGACAACCGCGCAGCCCGGTTCCTGCGCGAGCGCGGCTACCGCTTCGTGCACCTGCAGTCCACCTGGGGCGGGACGGCCAGCAATCCGTATGCCGACGAGTTCATTCCCTGCCACGCCGGGCTGTTCGGCAACGAGTACCTGCGCGCCGTCGCGGATGCCTCCTGGCTGCGGGCGCTCGAGTCCAAGGCGAGCCTCGACGTCGCCAACTGCCACCTGCAGAACTTCGAGACGCTGGCCGCTCAGGCGAGGGCGCCCGGCCCGAAGTTCGTCCTCGCGCACTTCGTGCCGCCCCATCATCCCTACCTGTTCGATCGCAAGGGAAATGTCCTGCGCCGCGCCACGATGTCCGACCAGTTCGAGCTGCAGAAGCGGCTGTGGGAGAACCGCTCGGCCTATGCAGGGCAGCTGAATTTCATCACTCGGCGCATCGAGGAGGCCGTCGGCCGGCTGATCGACGAGTCGCCGAAGCCGCCGGTGATCATCCTCGTCTCGGATCACGGCCCCAACCTGCGCAGCGGAATGGAGCCGCCGGAACAGCGCGAGGTGCGCCTTGCCAACCTCACGGCGATGTACCTGCCCGGCGCGCCGCAGGGGTTCCTGCCGCAGGACGCAACGCCCGTGAACCACCTGCGCCGCGTGTTCAACCTGTACTTCGATGCGGGCCTGCCCATGCTGCCCGACCGGTACTTCGTATCCGAGTATCAGTCGCCCTTCGGCCTGACCGAGGTGGGTCCGGACAACGCGCCATTGGATCGGTGACGGCGTTTTGACAAAATGTGACGCGTTCGGCGGGCCCGGCCTGCCGCGGCTGGTGTAGTGCCACGCATGAAGCACCCGATTTCCGTGCTGGTATCCGCGCTTGCGGTCACGCTGGCCTCCGCCGGGCCGGCCGCGGCCTACATCGACCCGGGCACCGGATCGATGCTGCTGCAGATGATCGGCGCCGGCATCGCGGGCGCGATCTTCTACTTCCGCGAGTTGCGGATGAAGCTGCTCTCCCTGTTCACGCGACGCGAGGCGCCTGCGGCCGAGGACGGCACCGAACCGCCGTCCGGCGGCGCAAGCCGTTGACGCCCGCGCTCGCGAGCTCCCGCTCGTTCCGCGATCCCGACGCGACGCTCGTCGAGCATGACGGCCGCCTGATCCGCGCCGTGCGCGGCCACGCGCTTCAGGATTTCCGCCGCATGCTGGAGGACCCGGTCGTCCGCCGCTGGATGGACCAGGGCCGCATCGTCCGCACGCGGCCGTTGCCGCGCGTCGAGACGCCGCCGCAGTTCGCCGACTTCGGCGGCGAGTGCTTCGAGCACGAGCGCATCGCCTTCGTCAGCCAGCCGGCCGAGTGGGCGCCCGAGATGCTGGCCGCCGCCGGCGCGCTGACGCTCGAGCTCGCGCGCGCGCTGCTGCCACAGGGCTGGCAGCTGAAGGATGCGACGCCCGCCAACGTCCTCTTCCGCGACTCGCAGCCGGTGTTCGTGGACCTGCCCTCGATCGTGCCGCGCGAGCCGGGCCAGTGCCTGTGGATCGCGCGACACCAGTTCGAGACGACTTTCCTGCTGCCGCTGATCGCCTCGGTCGAGGCCGGGCTGCCGATCGCCTGGACCCTCACCAACCCGGTCGCGGGACTCTCGCACGAGTCGCTCGCCGCCATCCTCGGCGCGCGGCGCTGGCTCAAGCCCCGGCTCTGGCGCCCGGTCGCCCTGCCGGCTGCGCTTGCGGCGAAGGCCGCGGCGCGCGGCGGCGCGCCGCGAGCGCTGAAGGCGGCGAGCGATGAACAGGCGCGCTTCGTCCTGGAGCGCTCGCTGAAGGGACTCGAGCGGCAGCTCGCCCGCTGCGTGTCGCGGCTCGAGGAGCGAAGCTCGCACTGGCGCCGGTACACGGCGACCCGGAGCCACTACGGCAGTGCCGACCTCGAGGCAAAGCGCAGCTTCGTGGCCGATGCCATCGGCGGGACGAAGCCGCGGCGCACGCTCGACATCGGCGCGAACACCGGCGAATACAGCGAAATCGCGGCGGGGCAGGGCGAGGTCGTCGCGCTCGACATCGACGAGCGCTCGGTCGCCGCCATCTGGGCGCGTGCGCGGGGCAGGGGCCTCGCCATCCTGCCACTGGTCGGGAACTTCGCGCGGCCGACGCCCGCGCTCGGCTGGCGCAACCGCGAGCTGGAGTCGCTGCTCGGGCGCGCGGACGGCAGCTTCGACCTGGTGCTGATGCTGGCGGTCGTCCATCACCTGCGCGTGACGGAGGGCGTGCCCGTCGCCGAGCAGTTCGATGCGGTCGCGGCGATCACGCGCCGTCACCTGCTCGTCGAGTACGTGCCGGTGGCGGACCCGATGTTCGCCGCCCTCGCGCGCGGCCGCGAGCCGCTCTACGCGGATTGCGCGCGCGCGGAGTTCGAGGCGACGCTGCTGCAGCGCTTCCAGATCGAGCGCAAGCACGAGCTGCCGAACGGCCGCGTCCTCTACCTCGCCCGCAAACGCCCGACGTAAAAGGGGACAGACCTTTTTTTTCTGAAGGGGTCTGACCCCTTCAGCGCCGCCAGCATTTCAGTCCTTGCCGTCCTGTCGCTGAAGGGGTCTGACCCCTCCGGCCGGATGCTGCCGCTCCAGCTTCTCCAGGTACGCCCGCGCGCTCTCGATCACCGCCCGCGGCACGCCCGCCTTCTGCGCGACCTGCAGGCCGTAGCTGCGGCTCGCCGGGCCCGGCTTCACCGCGTGCAGGAACACGATGCCGTCGCCGTGTTCGGTCGCGTCGAGGTGGGCGTTGGCGACGCCCGGGATCTCGTCCGCGAGCTCGGTCAGCTCGAAGTAGTGGGTCGCGAACAGCGTGAACGCGCGCAGCTGCCGCGCGATGTGGCTCGCACACGCGTAAGCGAGCGAGAGGCCGTCGTAGGTGCTGGTGCCGCGGCCGATCTCGTCCATCAGCACGAGGCTGCGGTCCGTGGCCGAGTTCAGGATCACGGCGGCTTCCGTCATCTCGACCATGAAGGTCGAGCGCCCGCCGGCGAGGTCGTCCGAGGCGCCGATGCGCGTGAAGATGCGGTCGAACGGGCCGATCACGGCCCGCGTCGCGGGCACGAAGCTGCCGATCGAGGCGAGCACGAGGATCAGCGCGGCCTGGCGCATGTACGTCGACTTGCCGCCCATGTTCGGGCCGGTGACGACGAGCATGCGGCGGGCGTCCGTGAGCTCGAGGTCGTTCGGCACGAAGGGATCGTCGATCATGCGCTCGACGACCGGGTGCCGGCCGCCGGCGATCGCGAGGCCCGGCTCGTCGGTCAGCTCCGGGCGCACGTAGCGCAGGCTCACCGCGCGCTCGGCGAGGTTCGCCAGCGCATCGCAGGCCGCGACCGCCGCGGCCATGCGCTTCAGCGCCGGCAGCTCCGCCGTGAGCCGCTCGAGCAGGCCGTCGAACAGCTCGCGCTCGCGCGCGAGCGCACGGTCGCGGCTGCCGAGCACCCTGTCCTCGAACTGCTTGAGCTCGGGCGTGATGAAGCGCTCGGCGTTCCTGACCGTCTGCCGGCGCTGGTAGTCGAGCGGCGCCCGCTCGGACTGGCTGCGCGGCAGCTCGATGTAGTAGCCCTGCACCCGGTTGTAGCCGACCTTCAGCTGCGAAAGCCCCGTGCGCCGGCGCTCGCGCTCCTCGAGCTCGAGCAGCTGGCCGTCGGCGCCGGTCGCGATCGAGCGCAGCTCGTCGAGCGCGGCATCGTAGCCAGGGGCGATGATTCCGCCGTCGCGCAGGAGTGCCGGTGGCGCGGCCACGATCGCACGCGCGAGGAGGCCTCGCAGCTCCGGCTGCGGCGCGAGGTCGGTCGCGGCGGACGCGAGAAGCTCCGCATCGAGTCCGGCGAGCGTCGCCTGCAGCTGCGGCAGGGCGGCAAGCGCTTCGCGCATCGCCACGAGATCCCGCGGCCGCGCCGACAGCAACGCAATGCGGGCGAGCACGCGCTCGACATCGGCGATGCCGCGCAGCGTCTCGTGCAGGATGTCGTAGCGGTCCGCGCCGATGAGCGCGCCGATCGCGTCGTAGCGCGCGCGCAGCAGGGCGCGGTCGCGCAGGGGACGCTGCACCCAGCGGCGCAGCTCGCGCGCGCCCATCGACGTGGCGGTACGGTCGATAACGCCGAGCAGCGTCGCCTCCTCGCGCCCGGCAAGGCTCGCGTCGAGCTCGAGGTTGCGCCGCGTCGCGGCGTCCATCACGAGCGCCTCGTCGCGAGACTCGCGCGTGAGCGCGGTGAGGTGCGGCAGGGCGCCTTTTTGCGTGTCCTTCGCGTACTGCAGGAGCGCGCCGGCCGCGCCCACCGCGAGCGTCAGGTCCTCGCAACCGAAGCCCGCGAGGTCGCGCGTGTTGAACTGCGCCGTGAGCGCGCGCCGCGCGGTCTCTTGCAGGAACTGCCAGGGCGCGCGTTCGACCACCCGGCCGGCCGCGGCGAATCGCAGGCCTTCCGGCAGCAGCAGCTCCGCGGGCCGCAGCCGCTCGAGCTCCGCGCAGAGCGACTCCCGGCCGTCGCCCTCGAGCAGGCTGAAGCGGCCGGCGCCGAAGTCGAGCCAGGCGAGCCCGAACCGCTCTCCGTCGACGGCGAGCGCGGCGAGCAGGTTCTCCCGCCGCGCATCGAGCAGCGCATCGTCGGTCACCGTGCCGGGCGTCACGATGCGCACGACTTCGCGCGCCACCGGGCCCTTGCTCCTGCCGACCTCGCCGGTCTGCTCGCAGATCGCGACCGGCTCGCCTTTCTTCACCAGGCGCGCCAGGTAGCTGTCGAGCTTCTCGACGGGCACGCCCGCCATCGGGATCGGCGCGCCGCCCGATTCGCCGCGCTGGGTCAGGACGATGTCGAGCAGCTTCGACCCGCGGCGCGCATCGTCGTAGAAGAGCTCGTAGAAATCGCCCATCCGGTAGAACAGCAGGACGTCCGGATGCTCGGCCTTGATGCGCAGGTACTGCTGCATCATGGGCGTGTGCAGCTCTGCGCCGCCGAAGAGCTGCGCGGTGACCGGCCTGGTATCGGGGCTCGCCATTTGAGGCATTATGACGGCCTCGGGAAAGGACCACACATGAGCGTCACCTACCAGTCGGACCAGGGCGTTGCCGCCCTGGCCTTCGCCCGGCCCGCGAAGAAGAACGCGATCACGGCGGAGATGTACGGGCAGTTCGTAGCACACCTGGACACGGCGGCGGCGGATTCCTCCGTGCGCGCGGTCCTCGTGACCGGCGAGGGCGGCACATTCACGGCCGGCAACGACCTCAAGGACTTCTCGAACCCGAAGTTCGCGCAGGCGGATGCGCCCGTCATCAGCTTCATGCAGGGACTCGCCGCCTTCGAGAAGCCGGTGGTCGCGGCCGTGCAGGGCATGGCGGTCGGCATCGGTGTGACGATGATGCTGCACTGCGACCTGGTCTACGTCGCCGATGACGCGACGTTCTCGATGCCGTTCACGGCCCTCGGCCTCGTGCCGGAGTTCGCCTCGACGCTCCTGCTGCCGCAGATTGCCGGCCGCGCGCGCGCGGCGGAGAAGCTCCTGCTCGGCAAGCCGTTCCCGGCGGCGGAGGCCGTCGTCATGGGTCTCGCGAACGCCGTGCTGCCGTCGTCCGAAGTCGTCGCGCATGCGACGAAAGTCGCGCGCATGTTCACGGCCTTGCCGCCCGGGGCCGTGCGCGACACCAAGCGGCTGCTGCGCCACGCGCAGGCGGCCGCGGTGAAGGAGGCGATCCTGCGCGAGGCCGGCGTGTTCGGGCCGCGCCTTTCGGGCGACGAGGCGCGCGAGGCGATCAGCGCCATCCTCGAGAAGCGGCCGGCGGACTTCTCGAAGTTCCAGTAAGCCGATGACGCTGCTCGAGCGCACCGTGGCCTCGCTGCCGAGCGCCTGGTACTACGACCCCGCCCAGTACGCCCGCGAGCTCGAGGCCATCTGGTACCGCGACTGGGTCTGCGTCGCGCGGCAGGAGGACTTGCGCGAGCCGGGCGACTACGTCGTCGCCGCGATCGGCGAGGAATCGGTGATCGTCACGCGGGACCGCGAAGGTCGCCCGTGGGCTTTCCACAACACCTGCCGCCACCGCGGCTCGCAACTCTGCGAAGCACCGCGCGGCCGGTTCGCGGGAGCGCGGATCGTCTGCCCGTACCACGCCTGGAGCTATGCGTTGTCCGGCGAGCTGCTGGCGACGCCGAAAATGGAGCTGCCCGCGGATTTTCGTCGCGAGGACCATGCGCTGTACCGCGTGGCCGTCGAGGCCTGGGGCGGATTTCTCTTCGTGAACCTGGCCGAGAAGCCGGCGGCGGCGCTCGTGGATTTCCTCGGAGAGGAGGCGACGCACGTCGAGCGCTGGCCGCTCGCGGACCTCGTCTCGGTGCACCGCGAGACGACCGAGCTCGCCTGCAACTGGAAAGTGTTCTGGGAAAATTATTCCGAGTGCTATCACTGCCCGGGCATCCACCCCGAGCTCTGCCGCGTCATGCCGCTCTATCGCGAGGGATTGCTGAGCTATGCGGACAGCCGCTCGACGCCGCAAGGCGCAGGCGGGGACATGCGGCCGCGCGTCGCGCCGGGACTCGCGACCTGGACGCTCGACGGCCGCTCGACGCTGCCGCCGATCGAGGGCCCGAGCGCCGCGGACCGCGAGCCCGGTGTCGTGTTCGCGTCGTTCACGGCGAGCTTCTTCATCGTCGCGCATCCCGACTACGTCCGCAGCGTGCGCGTCCTGCCGCGCGGCCCGGAACGCGTGGAGCTGGCGGTGGACTGGCTGCTGCCGCCAGGCGTGGCCGAGGCGCATCCGCAGGAGCTCGAGCGGTTGTACGCGCTCGGCCGGCTCGTCGTCGCGCAGGACGGCCGCGCCTGCGAGCTCAACCAGCGCGGCCTGAAATCGCGCCGCCATCGCGCGGGCGTGCTCATGCCGCAGGAGCACGCGCTCAAGGAATTCCACGACTGGCTGAGGGACCGGCTGTCCGCCTGAACGTGCGATGATCGGGTCATGGCCATCGTGAGCGACGCCGCGCTTCGCAAGCTCGCCGGCCGCGTGGCCCGGCGGCTGCGCGACGCGCGGGAGGCGATCGCGACGGCGGAATCCTGCACCGGCGGGTGGCTCGCCAAGAGCCTGACCGACCTGCCCGGCAGCTCGGACTACTTCGAGCGCGGCTGGGTCGCCTATTCGAACGAGGCGAAGCAGTCGGAATTGGCGGTCGACGGCCGGTTGCTCGCGCGGTTCGGCGCGGTCAGCGAGGAGGTGGCGCTCGCCATGGTGCGGGGCGCGCTCGGCGCCTCGGAAGCGCATCACGCGGTCGCCATCACGGGCATCGCGGGCCCAGCCGGTGGCAGTGCGGCGAAGCCGGTCGGCACCGTCTGGATCGCCTGGGGATTCCGCAGCCGCGGGCGGATCCGCATCCACGCCACGCTGTACCGGTTCCGGGGCGGCCGGGACGCCGTGCGCCGGCAGGCGGTCGGCGCGGCGCTCGCAGGTCTCCTCGAGCCGTGACGATGGGTTCCGGGCGCCAGGCGCAGGCGCTCCGGCTGTTCTTCGCGCTCTGGCCGGAGGATCGCCTGCGCAACCGGCTCGCCGCCGCGGCTGCGCCGGCCCTTGCCCAGGTCGCGGGCATCCCGGTGCCGCCCGGGAACCTCCACGTGACCCTCGTCTTCCTCGGACGAACCCCCGCATCGATGCTCGTGAGCCTCATGGAAGTGGGCGGGCATGGGCCCTGGCCGTCGGTCGCCCTCGAGTTCGGCCGTGTCGAGTTCTGGGCGAAGCCGAAGGTCCTCGTCGCCATGCCGCGGACAACCCCGGAAGCTGGGAAGGCGATCGTCGAGCGGCTCTGGACCGGGCTCGAGCCGCTCGGGTTCTTGCGCGAGGCGAGGCCCTGGCGTCCGCACCTGACAATCGCGCGCCGCATCCGCCGGCCGCCGCCTGAAAATCTCGAACTCGCCGCGGTCGAGGCGGATGGGGACGAATCCGCCTGGCAACTCGCCCTCGTCGAGTCGCGCACATATCCCGACGGCGCGCGCTACCGCCCCCTCGCCGACTGGCCGCTCACCTGAAGGGGACGCACCCCTTCACGAATATGAAGGGGTCTGACCCCTTCAGGTAGGTCGCGGCTTGAGCCACCGCCTCCGTCAGACTGCCCGCCATGAAGAAGGATCGGACCCCGGACAATTTCAACGTTGTCGAACTATTTGACGGCGGCGAGCCGGGCCGGTTGTGGAATAATCGGACGAACCCCGGAGGCAAGACCCGCATGGAAGACAGCAACCGCAAGAAGGCGCTGAGCGCCGCGCTCAGCCAGATCGAGAAGCAGTTCGGCAAGGGCTCGGTGATGCGCCTCGGCGAGCATCCCGCCAACCAGGACATCGAGGTCGTGCCGACCGGCTCGCTCGGCCTCGACATCGCGCTCGGCGTCGGCGGCGTGCCGCGCGGCCGCGTGGTCGAGATCTACGGCCCTGAAGCCTCGGGCAAGACGACGCTGACGCTCTCGATCATCGCGCAGGCGCAGAAGATGGGCGGCGTCGCGGCCTTCGTGGATGCCGAGCACGCGCTCGACCCGATCTACGCCGAGAAGCTCGGCGTGAACGTCAAGGAGCTCCTGATCTCCCAGCCGGACACCGGCGAGCAGGCGCTCGAGATCACCGACATGCTGGTCCGTTCCGGCGCGGTGGACATCGTCGTCATCGACTCCGTCGCGGCGCTCACGCCGAAGGCCGAGATCGAGGGCGAAATGGGCGAGCTGCAGGTCGGCCTGCACGCGCGCCTGATGTCGCAGGCGCTGCGCAAGCTCACCGGCAACATCAAGCGCTCGAACACGATCGTCGTGTTCATCAACCAGATCCGCATGAAGATCGGCGTCATGTTCGGCAACCCCGAGACGACGACCGGCGGCAACGCGCTCAAGTTCTACGCCTCGCTCCGCCTCGACATCCGCCGCATCGGCGCGCTGAAGAACGGCGAGGAGGTGGTCGGCAACCAGACGCGCGTGAAGGTGGTCAAGAACAAGGTCTCGCCGCCGTTCCGCGAGGCGGAATTCGAGATCCTCTACGGCCAGGGCATCTCGCGCGAGGGCGAGCTGATCGACATGGGCGCGCTCCACGGCCTCGTCGAGAAGTCCGGCTCCTGGTATTCCTACGAGGGCGAGCGCATCGGGCAGGGCAAGGACAACGCCCGCAGCTACCTCCTGCAGCATCCCGAGATCGCCGCCAAGATCGAGACGGCGCTCCGGAGCCGGCTGCTGACCCCGCGCCGTCCCGCCGCAGTCGCCAGTGAGGCGGCGGAAGCCTGACCCGGCTGCGCTCGCCGCCCCGGACGATGCGCGGGCGGCGCGCCTCGCGGCCCTGAAGCTCCTCAACCGGCGTGACCACGGCGCCCGCGAGATCGCGGAGCGCCTGGTCGCGCGCGGGTTCACCGGTCCCGCCGCGGACGAGGCCGTGGCCGGCCTGCGCAAGGAAGGCCTGGTCGACGACGGCCGCTTCGCCGAGCATTTCGTCGCGTATCATGCGAACCGGGGCCGGGGACCGGTCGGCATCGCCCACCGCCTGCGCGAGGCGGGTGTCCCGGCAGAGACGATCACGGCCGCGGTTAACGCGGGCGCGGCCGACTGGCGGCGCCGGGCCGCCGAGGTGCGGCGCAAGCGCTTCGGGGCGAAACTCCCCGCGACCTGGGCCGAGAAAGGCCGGCAGGCGCGGTTCCTGACCCAACGCGGATTCAGCGCGGACCAGGTCCGCGCGGCGGTCGGCAGCGAGCACGAGGATTGAGGTGGCGAAGAAGAAAACCATGGGTTCGGCGGAGCTCCGGGCGGCGTTCCTGGAGTTCTTCCGCGCGCGCGGCCACCAGGTCGTCGCGTCCTCGCCGCTCGTGCCGGGCAACGACCCGACGCTCCTCTTCACCAACGCCGGCATGGTGCAGTTCAAGGACGTCTTCCTCGGCAAGGACGAGCGCAGCTACAGGCGCGCGGTGACCTCGCAGCGCTGCGTGCGCGCGGGCGGCAAGCACAACGACCTCGAGAACGTCGGCTATACCGCCCGCCACCACACCTTCTTCGAGATGCTGGGCAACTTCAGCTTCGGCGACTATTTCAAGGACGATGCCATCGCCTTCGCCTGGGACTTCGTGACCAGGACGCTCGGCATCCCGGCCGCGAAGCTGTGGGTCACCGTCTACAAGGACGACGACGAGGCCGCCGACATCTGGCTCAACAAGATCGGCGTCGACCCGCAGCGCTTCACGCGCATGGACGAGAAGTCGAACTTCTGGGCGATGGGCGACACCGGCCCCTGCGGACCCTGCTCCGAGATTTTTTACGACCACGGCCCGGAGATCGCGGGCGGGCCGCCGGGCTCGAAGGACGAGGACGGCGACCGCTACGTCGAGATCTGGAACCTCGTGTTCATGCAGTACGAGCGCTCGGCTGACGGCACGATGACGAGGCTCCCGAAGCCCTCGGTCGACACCGGCATGGGCCTCGAGCGCACCGCCGCCGTGATGCAGGGCGTGCACTCGAATTACGACATCGACTTGTTCCGGAACCTCATCCGCGCGGCCGCGGAGGTGACCGCTACGACGGACGTTGGCAGTCCGTCACTGCGCGTGATCGCGGACCACATCCGCGCCTGCTCCTTCCTCGTCGTGGACGGCGTGATCCCGGGCAACGACGGCCGGGGCTACGTGCTTCGCCGCATCATCCGGCGCGCGATCCGGCACGGCTACAAGCTCGGCCAGGAGAGGCCCTTCTTCCACAAGCTCGTCGCGCCGCTGGTCGCCGAGATGGGCGAAGCCTATCCCGAGCTCGGGAAATCGCAGGCGCACGTGGAACGGGTCCTGCGGCAGGAAGAGGAGCGATTCGCCGAGACGCTCGAGAACGGCATGGCGCTGCTCGAGGCCGCGATCGCCAAGCTCGACGGCAAGATGATTCCCGGCGAAACGGTGTTCAAGCTCTACGACACCTACGGTTTCCCGATCGACCTGGTCGGCGACATCGCGCGCGAGCGCGGCCTCGCCATCGACCAGGAAGGGTTCCAGCTCGCCATGGAGGCGCAGCGCGATCGCGCCCGGGCGGCCAGCAAGTTCGGCGTGGACCTGCGCGCGCCGGAGGCGCTCGACGCCGAGAGCGACTTCTGCGGCTACGACCACCTGCAGGACGAGGGCAAGGTCGTCGCGATCCTGAGGGGCGGCGTCGAGTCGGACAGCGCGAATGCCGGAGAGGAGGCGCAGGTCGTCCTCGACCGCACGCCGTTCTACGCGGAGTCCGGCGGCCAGGTCGGCGACGTGGGACTGCTCGTGAATGGCGGGGCGAAATTCCGCGTGAAGGACACGAAGAAACTCGGCGACGCCCACCTGCACGTCGGCACGGTGGAGTCCGGAAGCTTCCGCAAGGGCGACATCGTGACGGCCAGCGTGGACGCGCCGACGCGGCAGGCGACGGTGCTGAACCATTCCGCGACGCACCTCCTGCATGCGGCGCTGCGCAAGGTGCTGGGCTCGCACGTGATCCAGAAAGGCTCGCTGGTCGCGCCGGACCGCCTGCGCTTCGATTTCTCGCACACGCAGCCCGTGAGCCCGCAGGAGCTCGAGACCATCGAGCGACTGGTGAATGCCGAAATCCGCCGGAACTCGGCGGGTCACATCCGACTCATGCCCTACGACGACGCCATCAAGTCGGGCGCCATGGCGCTCTTCGGCGAGAAGTACGGCGACAAGGTGCGCGTGCTGTCCTTCGGCGATTTCTCGACCGAGCTCTGCGGCGGTACCCACGTCGGCCGCACCGGGGACATCGGGCTCTTCAAGATCACCGGCGAGGGCGGCATCGCCTCCGGCATCCGCCGCATCGAGGCGGTGACGGGCGAGGGCGCGCTCGATGCCGTGCGGGCGGCCGAGGCGACGCTGAAGCGCGTCGCGGGCTCGCTGCGCGCGACGCCCGCCGAGCTCGAGGGCAAGGTCGGCCAGCTGCTCGACCAGCAGAAGAAGCTCGAGCGCGAGATCGCCTCGCTGCGCTCGAAGCTCGCGACGGGCGGCGGCGGCAGCGACCTCGCGGCGAAGGCCGTGAAAGTGAACGGCGTCAGCGTGCTCGCCGCCCGGATCGACGGCGCGGACGCGGAGACGCTCCGCACCGCGGCGGACCAGTACAAGAGCAAGCTCGGCGAGGCGGTGGTCGTGCTCGGCGCCCAGGTCGGCGATGACAAGGTGTCGCTCGTCTCGTCGGTCTCGGCCGCGACGTCGAAGAAGGTGAGCGCCGGCGCGCTCATCGGCGAGGTCGCCAAGCTCGTCGGGGGCCGCGGCGGCGGGCGGCCGGACTTCGCGCAGGCGGGGGGCAACGACCCCTCGAAGCTCGAGGACGCCCTCAGCAAGGTCCCGGAGCTCGTCGCCGCAAGGCTCGGAGGAACCTGAGCCCGGGTTGCCGGTCGGAGGTGACGTGGGGCTGTTCGCGTTACCGTGCCTGGTATTGCTCGCCCTGGCCGAACCGCCTGCCGGGGGAGGCCAAGATGTACGGGTCACGCCCCCCGAGCGCCCGATATTCATCAAGCCCGTCGTCCTCGGCCACGTCGACGTTGTCGGCGAAGAGCCTCGCTACGCCGCCTCCACGCGGGTCGACCGCATCGGCCGCATCTGGGCACCCGTCGCCATCAACGGCCGCGGGCCGTTCCGCCTCGTCCTCGCGACCGGCGCCAGCCACTCCGCCTTGACCCCTCACCTGGTCGAGAAGCTCGGGATCCACGGGGATCCCGCCGAGACGGTCATGCTGCGCGGCGCGACGGGCTCCGTGGCCGTCCCCATGGTGCCTATCCAGTCGCTGGAGGTCGGCGAGCTCCTGATCGAACCGCGCCACCTCGCGGTGATCCCGGACGCCCTCGACGACGCCGACGGCGTGCTCGGCATGGACGAGCTCTCCGGCATGCGCATCCACATCGACTTCCGCCGCGACCGCATCACCATCATGCGCTCCAAGAACCAGCGCGCGGCCGGGGGCTTCCAGACCATCCCGGTGAGCTTCTTCGCGGGGCGGCTCCTTGTCGTGAACGGCTCGATGGGCGGCATCCCGGTCAAGGCCATCATCGACACCGGCAGCCAGACCACGCTCGGCAACGCCGCGCTCCGCACCGCGCTCGCCGAGCGCCGGCGGAAGCAGATGCTGGAGGGCAAGCTCGACCAGGTCATGGGGGCGACGCTCGACATGCAGGTCGGCACGCGGCTCGGGACGCCGGCGCTCGAGCTGGGTCCGATCGTCGTGCGGCAGTCCGCGACGACCTTCGCGGACTTCGAGATCTTCAAGCACTGGCAGATGACCGACGAGCCCGCCATGCTGGTCGGCATGGACGTGATCGGGCTGCTCGACCAGCTGATCATCGACTACCGGCGCAAGGAGCTGCAGGTCAGGCTGCCACGCAGCTAGCGCGCGAGGAGGGGACTCGTGGGGATGCCGGTATTGCCGCTCCTGCTGCTCTTCAGCCAGGCGCAGACGGGCACGCACATGATGGAAGACGTCGCGGTCACCGCCGAGGAGCCGCGATTCGTCGCCCCCACGCGCCGCGACCGGATCGGCCGAATCTGGGCTCCGGTCCTCGTCAATGGTCAGGGGCCCTTCCGCCTCGTGCTCGACACGGGAGCCAGCCATTCCGCACTGACGCCGGGACTCGCCCAGGCGCTCGGCATCACGCTGGACGCGTCCAGCACGGTGAAGCTGCGCGGCGCGACCGGTAGCGCGACGGTGCCGATGGTGCCGGTGCGATCCCTGGAAGTCGGCGACCTGCTCCTGGAGCCGCGCCGGCTGCCGGTGATCCCGGACGCGCTCGGCGGCGCCGAGGGCGTGCTCGGCATGGACGGCCTCGCGAACAAGCGCATCCACATCGACTTCCGCCGTGACCACATCACGATCATGCGCTCGAGGAACGAGC
>DATEEF010000085.1:0-4348 GCA_035281265.1 Steroidobacteraceae bacterium | reverse complement strand
TCGCCGCGCGGCGCCTTGCACACCGCGATGTTCCGCTCCGGCACCACGAGCGCGCCGAGCAGGCAGCCCAGGTGGTCCACGCAGGTCTGCACCAGCACGCCGAGCTCGTCGCCGGCCTCCGGGTTGTCCGGGTCTTCCGGCGCCATCTTGAGCAGGAGGTCGAGGTCGTCGGCGCGCGACTGCAGGTCGCGGGTGAGGACGTCCACGCTCGCGCGCGCCTCGAGCTCGCGCTGCAGGCACTCGAGCGCCGGCTGCACGAGTGACTGGACGAACTTGAGCGGGCGGTTCTCGCCGTCGCGCGTGAGGAGGGTGGCGACGGCGACGAGCCCGCCCTCGCCGTTCCGCAGCCGGAAGACGTAGGCGGGGGATCCCTCGTGTTCCTGGACGAAACCGTCGATCCGAGCCGTCGTTGCGGGCGGGTTGCTCTCGAGGGCGTGCGCGACGAGCGGCGCCGGATCCGGACCGTCGTAGCCGTCGGAGAGCCAGAGCGGCGCACCGCTCGCGTCGTAGAAGCCGATGCCCAGCGCACGCGGCATCAGCATCCGCAGGAGCTGTCCGTACGGATCGAGCGCGGGCCTGGGGCCTGCCAGGTGCGCGGGAACGTCGAGAGGCGCGGTCGTGGCCACGACGCAGGGTCGCCCAGGCCGGGCCGCCGGTCTTTGACGTAATCCGCAGTTTGCAGGCGGTCGGGCCCGCGACTAGGGGGAAGACCGCCGAAACCAGGGGATCGGGTCTATGGCCTTGGCTCCGCGGCGAATTTCGAGGTAGAGACCGGGGGTACTGCGCCCTCCCGAATCTCCCACCGTGGCGATCGCCTCGCCCGCGGTCACGCGGTCCCCGACCGACTTGTAGATCTGCTCGTTGTGGGCATAGAGGCTCATGTACCCGCCGTGATCCACGATCACGAGAAGCCCCAGGCCCTGCAGCCAGTCCGCATAGGCAATGCGCCCGTCATAGAGCGCCTTCACCGGCGTCCCGCGCGCCGCCTCGACCAGCACGCCGTTCCACTTGAGGCC
The DNA here is from genome assembly GCA_035281265.1 of Steroidobacteraceae bacterium. GTDB lineage: Bacteria > Pseudomonadota > Gammaproteobacteria > Steroidobacterales > Steroidobacteraceae > SCUD01. The sequence continues at coordinate 3,332 of DATEEF010000085.1, read as the reverse complement.
GCCGCCGCGCGACTGGCCGAAGCGCGCGACGATCTTGCCTGCAACCGGCCAACTGAGGCGGCCGCGGACCTTCTCGAAGGCCTGCCCGCCCGTCGGCGGCAGGTCGCTCATCGCGCGGCGCAGGTCCGCGATCAGCTTCTCGAGCGAGGCGGCCTCGCGCTTCAGCTTCGCGATCGAGTCGTTGCGGTTCCGGATCTGCGCATTTACCGCCTTGAGCGCGCGGCTGCGCTCATCGCGCGCGGCGTCCACCGCCGAGAGCTGCTGGCGGCTCTCGGCCTCGAGCGCCGCGAGGCGCTCGCGTTCCGCGGCCTCGGCCCGGGCGTCCTCGTCGATCTTCGCGACAATGCCCTGGATCTCGGCGATCTTCGCCGCGCGGGCCCGGCCGAAGTACGAGTAGTAGACGAGCATCCTGCCGAGGGAGGACGGGTCCTCCTGCGACAGCAAGAGCTTGAACTGCTCCTGCCGCCCGCCGACGTAGGCGCTGCGCAGCTCCGCGGCGAGCACGTCCCGCTGCTTGCGCAGCGCCGCCTCGCCCTCGGCGCGCTCCTTCGAGAGGCGCTCCAGCGTGGCGTCGCTCTCCGCGAGCCGCTTGCGGACGTCGCCCAGCTTCGAGCGGGCGCCGCGCACGTTCTCCTCGGCATCGCGCAGCTGCCCCGACAGGGCGTCGCGCCGGTCGGTGTCGCGGCGCATCGAGCGCTGCAGCGCCTCGATCCGCTCGCGCACCTCGCGCAGCTCCTTTTCGGGATCCTCATCCGCAGGCAAGGCCCGCATCGGCTGCAGCGCGAGGATCGCCACGACGAAGGCCGCGAGCGTGGCGCGCACGATATCAACTAATTGATTAGACAGGGATTTTTGCTCTGATATAATGCGCGGCCCCCATGGACCGGTTGCTCGATTATTCCATCAATCACCCGCTGCTGGCCGGCGGTCTCCTGCTGTTGACGTTCATCGTCCTCGGCTACGAGATCCGCCAGCGCACGGCCATGGCCTCGGCCATCGGTCCCAGCGAGGCGATCCGCCTCATGAACGGCGGCGCCGTGCTCGTCGACCTGCGCGCAGCCAACCAGTTCAAGGACGGCCACATCGCCGGCGCGAGGAACCTGCCGGCAGACCAGCTGGCGGCGGACCCCAAGGCGATCGGCAAGCTCGCCGCCAAGACCGTCGTCCTGTATTGCGGCGACGGAGCGACGACGGCCGCCGCACAGCGCACGCTCGAGCGCGCCGGCGTGAAGGACGTGTTCAGCCTGCGCGGCGGGCTCGCGGCCTGGTCGCAGGAGAACCTGCCGGTCGTCAAGGGCTGAGGATGCCCGTGGTCACCGTTTTCACGGGCAGCTTCTGCGGCTATTGCACGCAGGTGAAGGCGCTGCTGGAGCGGCGCGGCATCCCGTACCGCGAGCGCTCGGTCGAGGACGAGCCCGGTTTGCGGGAACAGTTGCTGGCGAGGAGCGGACGGCGCACCCTGCCACAGGTTTTTGTCGGCGAGCGGTACATCGGCGGCGCCGACGAGATTCGCGTGCTCGATGCGAGCGGCGAGCTCACCCGGCTGATGCAACGAGAGGAATGACGATGGCTGATCAAAACACCCCGCCCACCGGCGCCGGCGAGCCCGCGACCAACGGGCAGGGCCCGGCCGTGGCGCTGCAGACGGTCTACATCAAGGACCTGTCCTTCGAGGCGCCCAAGGGACCGTTCCTGCCGGCCCAGACGCAGGACCCGAAGATCTCGCTGAACCTCAGCACGATTTCGAACAGCGTCGGCCAGGATGCCCACGAGGTCGTCCTCTCGGTCACCATCGAGGCGAAGGCCGGCGACATCGCCGTATACCTCGCCGAAGTGAAGCAGGCGGGCGTCTTCCTGGTGCGCGGCTTCGGAGCCGACGAGACGCGCCGGATCCTCGGCTCGTTCGCGCCGAATATCCTGTTCCCTTATATCCGCCAGACCGTGTCGGATGTCGTGGTGAAGGGCGGCTTCCCGCCGTTCCTGCTGCCGCACGTCAACTTCGACGCGCTGTTCGACCGCTCGCTGCAGGAGCAGGCGGCGCGCCAGCAGGGCCAGGCCGCACCCGAACAGACGAACTGAGCGGGCGCGCATGCGGCCCATCGTCGTGCTCGGCGCCGGCTCCTGGGGCACGGCGCTCGCGATCCAGTTCGCGCGCGGCGGCGGGCCGACGGTGCTGTGGGGCCGCGCCGAGGACGAGCCCGACAAGCTCGCGCGCGAGCGGGTCAATACGCGCTACCTGCCCGGGGCGCAGTTCCCCCCTGCGCTCGCGATCGAGGTGAGTCTAAAAAATGCCCTCGCCAGCGGCGATGACGTCGTGCTCGTCGTGCCATCGAGCGTCCTGCGCGCCGTGTTGACCGAGATCCGCCCGCTGCTCGGCCCGAAGGCACGCGTCGCCTGGGCCAGCAAGGGCTTCGAGCTCTCGACCGGCAAGCTCCCGCACCAGGTGGCGCAGGAAGTGCTGGGCCCCGGCGTCCCCCTGGCGGTGCTCTCCGGCCCGACCTTCGCGAAGGAAGTCGGCCAGGGCCTGCCGACCGCCATTGCGGTCGCCTCGCCCGACGAGGAGTTCGCGCGCTCGCTCGCGGAGCGGATCTCCTCCGGCGGATTCCGCGCCTATACGCAGACCGACATCGTCGGCGTGGAGATCGGCGGTGCGGTCAAGAACGTGCTCGCCATCGCGACTGGCTGCTCCGACGGCCTCGGCTACGGCTCGAACTCGCGCGTGTTCCTCATTACGCGCGGGCTCGCGGAACTCATGCGGCTGGGCGTCGCGCTGGGCGCGAAGCGCGAGACGCTGATGGGGCTCGCCGGCCTCGGCGACCTCGTGCTCACCTGCACCGACGACCAGTCGCGCAACCGCCGCTTCGGGCGCGCGCTCGCGGCCGGCAAGCCGGTGGATGAAGCCATCGCCGAGATCGGCCAGGTCGTCGAGGGCTACTACGCGGCCGAGGCCGTGCACGCGGTCGCGAAGAGGCTCGGCGTCGACATGCCGATCTGCGGCTACGTCTACGATGTCCTGCACGGCAAGGTGCCGCTGCAGGATGTGGTCGCCGCGATGCTCGCGCGGGCGGTCACGCCGGAGAATTGACGTCGAGCCCGGCTCGCCAGGCCGCCGTCTTGCGTCAAAAATACTTGGATAACTTATTGACAGGTAATGGTTTTCGGCTAATATACTGTACATAAACACAGTCTGCTGGAGTTCGCCATGGAAGGGGAGTTCTCGTCGGTTTCCACGCCGGAATTGGTCTGCGAGATCACGACGCTCGCGGGGCATCTCAATGCCGGCAACGCGCGCTTCCTGGCGCTGGTTGCGGAGTTGGATCGCAGGCAGGGCT
>DATEEF010000084.1:0-30027 GCA_035281265.1 Steroidobacteraceae bacterium | reverse complement strand
CAAGGGCACCCGCATCGGACGATCGCCGAAGGCGGAGTACGAACGGCACAAGGTCAGAAACTACTTCAAATTGATCGGCCGCCACGCGACCGTCGCCCAGAAGCTCACGTGCCTGTATTTCGTGCCCAGGCGATGCATGCGAGTTGCCTGGCACATGATCCATATCGGCCACGCACCGATCATCCTGGCGCAGGCGAGAGGCTTCCTGGACGCACTGCACGTCCCGCGAGGCGAGCAGGAGAATCCATCGGGCAACGAGACCCAGGAGCTCGTAAAAGCTCACGGGCCCGCTGGTCGTGAATCCGGAAGCCGGATTTCACGGCCGGCCGAGATGAGTTGACCCCGGGCTGTCGGACAATCCTCAGGCGTGCAGCCGCGCGATGAGCCGGTAAGCGGCGATGAGCGTACCCGTCGCGAGCAGCGCGAGGAATGCGGCGAGCACCTTGAGTAGCGTGCCCCGCAGCTGCGCGGGTGCCCCGTGCAGCACGGGCGTGTCGCGGATGACCCGGGCGCCCGGCGCCGGGAACCGGCCGGCCTCGCAGACCCGCGTGCCGTAGCGCCACAGGAAGGCAGCGACCACGACGGCGGGCAGCATCGCCGCCCAGCTCGCGAGCACCAGGGCGCGCTCGAGTGCCTGCTGCACCTGCGCCGCGTCGAGGCCGCGCAGCCCCGCAAGCCAGCGTTGCAGGGCGAAGTAGCCGGCGGTGCAGGCCGCCGCGACCGCCACGACCCCGGCCAGGACGTGCCGGCGCGTGGCGGGATCGGCGCGCTGGATCTCAGGTGACTCCGGCACCGCTATCCGCCTCCACGTCGAGCGGCGTGAGTCGGTCGACGACCATGGTCGTGACGACGTCGGATCCGACGTTCACCATCGTGCGCGTCATGTCGAGCAGGCGCTCGACTCCGAGGATGATGCCGATGCCCTCTGGGGGGATGCCGAACGCAGCGAGGAGCCCCGCCACCAGGGGCAGCGCGCCGCCCGGGATGGCGGAGACCGCGACTGCGGACAGCACGGCGAGCACGACCAGCGTCGCCTGCTGCGCGATCCCGAGCTCGATGCCGAACACCTGGGCCACGAACAGCACGACGCAGCCCTCGAACAGCGCGGTGCCGGACATGTTCATGGTCGTGCCGAGCGGCAGCACGAAACCGGCAACCGGCGCCCGCACGGCGAGCTCCTCGCGGGCGACGGCGAGCGCGGTGGGCAGGGTCGCCGCGCTCGAGCTGGTCGAGAACGCCGTCACGATCACCGGTCGCATGAGCTTGAAGGTCTCGAGCGGGGGCCGCCGCGCCAGGAAGCGAAGCCATACCGACATCGTGCCGAACAGGTGCAGCAGCATGATGGCGATGCAGCCCGCGACGAAGAGGCCGAGCGCGATCACGATGTCCCAGCCGATCTTCACCACGACGCTGTAGATCATCGCGGGCACGGCGTACGGCGCGAGCCGGAGCGCGAAGTGCACGATGCCGGTCATGAGCTCGTTGACGAGCCCGAGCGCCGTGCGCAGCTGGTCGCGCCGGTCGCCGCGCATCTTCACGGCGGCGGCGCCGACCAGGATCGCGAACAGGATCAGGGGCAGCACGTCGCCGAGCTTGTTGCGGTCGTTGCCGACGAAGGCGCCGAACAGGTTCCGCGGCATGAACATCTCGACGATCGCCATCGGCGTGACGTCCGGCTGCTCCGCGCGGATCTCGACATGCCTGGCCGCCTCCCCGCCGTACTCCTCCAGCAGCTGGGCCTTCGCTTCCGGCGCCATCGCGGCGCCGGGCTCGAGGACGTTCATCATGACGACGCCGAGCGTCACGGCGATCGCCATGTTGAGGAAGAACAGCACGAACGTACGCACCGCGAGCGGGCCGAGCGTCGACAGGTGGTCGAGCTGCGCGACGCCCATGGCGAGCGAGGCGAAGACGAGCGGGATCACCACGAAGAACAGCATGCGCAGGAAGACCTGCCCGATGGGGTCGAGCACGAAGGTCGCGAACTCGCGCGCACCCTCGAGGAGCCCCGGAACGGCCTCGCCGATCAGCAGGGTCGCCCCGCCCGCCAGGGCCCCGACGAGAAGCCCGATGAGGATGCGGTTGGCGAGCCGGCCGCCCGTGTCTGCCGTCATCTGGTGTCTTCCTTCCGGCAACGGCCGGCGCCCGCAATGGTAACCTCCGCCGCAGTCATGCGGCTCATGATCCTGGTTGCTGCGACTGTCCTCGCGGGCTGCACCGCGCTCACCCCGGCGGCCGAGCGGCTGTACCCGGCGCACGCGGCATCCGAGGACCGCATGCCCGTGATCCTGATCCCGGGATTGCTCGGCTCGCGGCTCGCGCGCGCGAGCGACGGCGTCGAGGTCTGGCCCGGCAGCACGAGCAAGCTCCTGACCAGCGACTTCACGGACCTTGCGCTGCGCATCGACCCGGAGACTCTCGAGCCGCTCGACGACGGGCTGGTGCCGGCCGCCATCTTCGAGGCCGCCGTGGGCAAGGATTTCTACCAGCGCATCATGCAGGAACTGCGCGAGGCCGGAGGCTACCGGATCATGGCCCCGGGCCGCCCGCTCGTGCAGCAGCGCGCGCGGCTCTACGTCTTCACCTACGACTGGCGCCAGGACATCGTGAAGACGGTGCGCAAGCTCGACGAGCTGATCGAGCAGATCCGCGTGGACTACGGCGACCCGCAGCTGCGCGTGGACGTCATCGCGCACAGCATGGGCGGCCTCATCGTCCGCTACTTCGAGCGCTACGGCACTGTCGACGTGCTCGACGGCAACACCTTTTCCGTCACCGGGCTCGGCCTCGCGAAGCTGCGCCGCGTCGTACTGCTCGGCACGCCGAACCAGGGCACGGTGACCGCCGTGCACAAGTTCCTGAACGGCTACCGCGTCGGGATCTCGGCGCTGCCGACCGAGGGCGTCGCGACGATGCCCGCGACGTTCCAGCTGTTCCCGCACCCGCTGGTGGACTGGGTGGTCAACATCAACGGCAAGCCGCTCAACTTCGACGTCTTCGACGTCGAGTTCTGGCGCCGCTACGAGTGGTCGATCTTCGACCACCGCATCCAGCGCCGGATGAACGACCAGCGCGGCGTCTGGCCGGCGCAGGACGTCTTCGAGCGCTGGTTCGGGAAGCGCCTGGAGCGCGCCCGGCGGTTCGCCTGGTCGCTGATGGTCCCCGCGGGCGACGTGCCGCTGGTGCGGCCGCTCCTGCTCGGCGGCGACTGCGTGCCGACGCCGCGGCGGCTCGTGTTCGAGAACGTCGAGGGCGCATCGGTCGCGCGGCTGCGCCCGGAGCAGATCCTCGTGCCCGTGCCCGGCCTCGACTACGAGTCGCTGATGTTCGCGCCGGGCGACGGCAGCGTCACCCTCGACTCGCTGCTGTCACGCCAGGTGCCGAGCCGCGAGGTCCCGCGCTTCGAGCAGGACAGCATGGAAACGGGCCACGACGTGATCACTTGCGCGAAGCACGACGCGCTGACCAGCGACGATGCCCTGCTCGACGCCCTGATCGAGTACCTGCTGGCGCCGGACGCTCAGCCTGCGCCCGAGGCGCCCGCGACGTAAGCGCAGTAGTCGCAGTCGGCCTTGGGCGGCGGCGGCCCGGGCTGGCCGACGAGGGCGACGGCGCGGCGGAACGCCTCGAGCACCCAGCTGTCGTTGCCGTCGTACGGCACCATCGCCGTCGTGAAGCACAGCGTGTCGCCGAAACGGCCGGCCTTGCCGTCGCCGTTGGTGTACACGAACCAGCCCCGGTCGGCGACCTCGAAGCCCTGGCGGCGCAGCAGGAACTGGTAGATGTCCATCTGCCGGCGGTAGGAGCCGTACAGCGTTGCGGTCGTCGGCATCTCGGCGCGCGACGTCGCCTTGTAGTCGGCGACGATGATCGCGCCCGTGCGCGCCTGCCACAGGTCATCCACGGCGCCGCAGAGCGTCCAGCCGGTATCGGCATCCAGCCAGCGCACGCCGGTGAAGTTGTGCCGCCAGCGGTCGAGCTGCTCGTGCCGGAACGGCACGGCGTCGAGGCCGACCGTTGCGAACAGCGGGTGCGGCTCGCCCGCCTCGCGGTATCGGTCGAACTCGGACTTCATCAGGGCATCCACCGCGTTGTTGAGGGTGAACGGCGGGCCGCTCGGCCGCCCGACGCCCCGCGCGACGTCGAGGTAGAAGCACCGGGGGCACTGGCTGAAGAGCTCGATCTTCGACCGGCTGAGCTGTTTGCGCTGCAAAGAACGGCTGGCCATCGGTACTCCGCTTGCAGCCCGGCACAATGACGCGCCGCACCCCGGCAATACAAGCGCCGCGACGAAGCGAGCTTGCGACAGGACGGAACGCCCGGGCGCCGGGCCTGTCCGAGCCTAAGATTGATTGCCGGGTGCCCGTCGGTCGGGCCCCGGGGGGAGAATCCACATGAAGCGCCTGGCCGCCCTCCTGTCCTTCCTCGTGCTGCCTTTCGCGGATGCCTCGGAGACCGCTCCGATCGGCTACGACACCGCGGTCCAGCAGCTCCGGTCCGCGGTCGGCGTCTGGGACGTCGAGACCACCCAGTTCGCGAATGACGGCGCGGTCGCACGCGTCGCCTGCGGCACGTACCGCTTCGAATGGGTCGTGCCCGACCGCGTGCTGGCGGGCCGCTCGGACATCCCCGACTGGAAGCAGGCGTCCGGCATCCTGTTCTACGTCAACGAGGACTCAGGCATCGAGATGGCCTCCGTCGGCGCGGATGGCGCGCTGAAGGTCATGCGCGTCACGCGATTCAACATCGCGCCGGACCGCCTCGAGGCGCACATGGACGTGAGCATGGACGGGGGCGCGAGCTGGAAGCCGGGCCACCACCAGGTGTTCCGGCGTGCCGCCGCGGCAGGATCGAGCTCAGCCGGCGGGCTCCGCTACCGGCGGCGTCCGCAGCCGTACGTCCCGCTCACCTAGCACCTCGACATAAGCGCGCGTGAAGCGCGCGGCGTCCCGGCGCGAGAGATGCGACCACTCCGGCACCTCGAGGCCGCGCATCGTCGCGTAGTCCTCGTAGTGGATGCCGAAGGCACCGGTCTCGCGCAGCAGGCGGTCCCAGGTCTTCACGCGCGGCGCATTGCGGCGCTCGCGCTCGAGGAACGGGCCGTCGGACGGCGGGCGGATGAAGACGACCTCGCCGCCGCGCGCATGGATTTTCCTGACCGACCCGACGACGTCCGCGATCGCCGCGTCGATGTGCTCCTGCTTCAGCGGCGGCCGCTCGCTGCCGAAGGGTCCCCAGGCCTCGCGCGCGTGGTCCTGCAGGAATCCCGGCTGCTCGACGCGGTGCCAGAGGAAGTACTGCCGGTCCTCGAACGACGACGACAGCTTCCAGACGTCGTAGTACGGCCCGTCCGGGCCGAGGCGGTCATTCGCGACGACGATGCGCTCGATGAGGCGGAACAGTGAATATTCGTTGTCCATGAAGGCGAACACGCGCTGCAGGCGCAGGTTCACCTGGTGGCCGAACTTCCCGGACGGCGTTTCGTCGCGCCAGGTGTCCTGCATGCCGACGAACTGCGGCAGCGCGCCGACGAAGGGGCTGAAGAACATCTCCGGCGCGACGTCGCAGATCACGAGGCCGGTGAAGTCCGTGTCGTCGGCGATCGAGGCGAGGTAGGGCCGCGGGCTCGTGCCCGGCAGCGCGAGCTGCAAGGGCCGGCGGCCCGTAATCTCCTGCCACACGCCGAGGTCGGTGTCGAACAGGATGCGCGAGGAGCCGACGATCACGACGCCGTCGTGCGCGCCGTCCTCCAGCTTCTGCCGCTCGACGGCCCAGTAGGACGGGCCGTCGTCGATGTCCGCCGTGTCGAGACCGAGCGAGCGCATCCTGAGCTCCCAGCCCGTCATGGCCGCCAGGAACAGCACCAGCACGAGCCAGCCGATCGCGGCGTAGCGCGTTCGCGGGATTTCCCGCACCGTGACGTCGTCCTGCTCGTGGTGGTGTTTCATCGCCTAGAACTGGAAGTAGATGAAGGCCTGGCCGCTGCCCTGGGTGATCGTCACCGCGAACAGCATGGCGGCACAGACGACCGCCGTCACCCACCACGGCGTCCTCGCCACCAGGTCCTCGAGGCTTCGCTTCCGCATCAGCCACTGCGTCACGACGATGGCGGTGACGATGACCACGACCTTGGCGACGAAGGTCGTCGCGAGGACCGGCTTCGCATCCGGCGCGAGCCCGGCCATGCCTTCGAGGATCCGCGCCGCGCCGCCGAAGCTCTCCGCGCGGAAGAACACCCAGGTGACGTTGACGAGCGTGTAAGTCAGGAGCGCGAGCGCGAGGCGGTTCAGCAGGCCCGCGGGGTCGCCGGTGACGCCGGTCTTCGCGCGCACCCAGCGCTCGCCGGCGAGGTACAGGCCGTGCAGGCCGCCCCAGGCCACGAAGGTCCAGCTCGCGCCGTGCCAGAGGCCGCCGAGCAGCATCGTGAGCATCAGGTTCACGTAGGTCCGCGCCTCGGTGCCGCGGTTGCCGCCGAGCGGGATGTAGAGGTAGTCGCGCAGCCAGGTCGACAGCGAGATGTGCCAGCGCCGCCAGAAATCGGAGAAGCCGATCGCCGCGTACGGCATGCGGAAGTTGTCGGGCAGCGCGAAGCCGAGGCAGAGCGCGGTGCCGACCGCGATCGTCGAGTAGCCGGCGAAGTCGCAGAAGATCTGGCCCGAGAAGGCGAGCGTGCCGAGCCAGGCGTCGACGAAACCGACCGGCCCCGGCGCGGCGAACACCTTGTCCGCGGCATTCGCGAGACCGCCGTCCGCGAGCACGACCTTCTGGAACAGGCCCAGCACGATCAGCCCGAGGCCCCAGAGCATGGTGTCCCGCGTCGCCCGCTTCGGCGTCTCGAACTGCGGCACGAGCTGCGTCGGCCGCACGATCGGGCCTGCCACGAGGTGCGGGAAGAAGGTGACGAAGAGCGCGTAGTCGAGGAAGTTGCCGATCGGCTTCGACCGGCCGAGGTAGACATCCAGCGTGTAGGAGAGCGTCACGAAGGTATAGAACGAGATGCCGACGGGCAGCACGATGTCCCATTCCGGGGCCACCCAGGTGACGCCCACGGACTGCATCAGCGCCTGCCAGTTCTGCAGCAGGAATTCGCCGTACTTGAAGAAGCCGATGAAGCCGATGTTCACGGCGACGGAGATGACGAGCCAGGAGCGGCGCACGGCGCGGGACCTGTCGCGGCTCGCGTAGATGCCCCGGGCGATGTACCAGTCGACGACCGTCGACGCCCAGAGCAGCAGGATGAACGGCGGGTTCCAGGCCGCGTAGAAGATGTAGCTCGCCACCAGCAGGTTGACCTTCCTGGCCGTCCACGACAGGAACGGCAGGTGGTGCAGCACGAGCAGCACCCCGAAGAACACGAGGAACGTCAGCGAATTGAAGACCACCGCGTAAGAGCTTTCTTGCTTTTGGGTAGGCGCCTTCGGTGCGCGAGTATACTACGGCGACCCAAACCAACGAGAAATGGGGAGGTCCCATGTCGACACGTACGTTGCTCGCGCTCGGCCTGACGGCGGCGTTGTTCGCGGCCGGCTGCGAGAAGAAGGAGGAAGCCAAGGACGAAGTTGCCGCGGAACCTGCCGCACCGGCGGTAGACCTGGCAGCCGAGGAACAGGCGATCCGCAACCGTTCCGGCGAGTGGATGAACTACGCGAACGCGAGGGACCCTGCCTCGATCGCCACGAAGATCTGGGCCGCCGACGGCGTTTTGCTCGCCGACGAGAAAGCCTACAAGGGCCAGGCCGCGATCCAGGCCAAGTTCGAGGAAGACTTGAAGGAGAACCCGAAGTCACTCGTCACCTGGACGTCCGACGCGGTCCGCGTCGCCGATTCCGGCGATCTCGCCGTCGAGACCGGCAGCTTCAACTTCGATCCGGACGGCGACGGCAAGAAGCCGGCGGTACAGGGCTCGTTCGCGACGACCTGGGCCAAGGTCGACGGCGAATGGCGCGTGCTGTCCGATGCGGGCGGCGCGAACGCGGAGGCCCCTGCTCCCTGATCGGGCGGCGTCCCGCCGTTGAAGCCTGACGGCTCCGTCGGATCGCCCGGGCTGCACCGCGGCCTCGGGCGATTCGACGTCGTCGCGCTCTGCGTCAATTCCATCGTCGGCGCCGGCGTGTTCGCGCTGCCCGCCGGGCTCGCGCTCGACGCGGGACGCTACAGCCTCTGGATCATATTCGCCGCCTTCGCCGTCGTCGGTTTCCTCGCGCTCTCGCTGGCCGAGGTGTCGAGCCGCTATGACGTCACCGGCGGCCCGCAGGTCTACGCGCAGCGTGTCTTCGGTCCGCTGGCCGGTTTCACGATCGGCTGGCTGTTCTCGGTGTCCCGCATCGCCTCGTACGCGCTCGTTGCGCAGGTCATGCTGCAATACGCGGCCGAGGTCTGGCCCGCGCTGGCGTCGCCCGGGCCCCGCGCTGCTGCACTCACCGTCTTCACGTTCGCGCTGGCGGCGGTCAATGTTGCGGGCGTGACGCGCGGCGCCTGGACCGGCAACCTGCTGACCGTCGCCAAGTTGCTGCCCCTCGGCCTGATCGCGCTCGCGGGCGTGTGGTACGCGGGCTGGAACGAGATCCCGTCGAACGACCCGCGCGAGCCGGACGGGCTCCTAACGGCGCTGAACGTCGCAATCTGGGCCTGCGTCGGGTTCGACGTCGCGGCGATCGTCTCGGGCGAGATGCGCAATCCGCGCCGAGACCTGCCGGCCAGCATCCTGGGCGGCCTCGCGATCTCCTGCCTCCTGTATCTCCTGCTGATGCTCGCGTGCTATGGCGTGCTGGCGGACACCGCCGCGTCGAAGTTGCCGCTCATGGACGTCGCCGAGCACTTCATCGGCCCCGCCGGCGCGACGCTCATGGGACTCGCGGCCGTCGTCTCGGCTGCGGGAGGGCTCGCGGTCCAGATGCTGGTGGCGCCGCGCCTCGTCTTCGCGCTCTCGCAGGCCGGCGACCTGCCGCCCGTCCTGGCCGCCGTGCATCGCGCCTTCCGGACGCCCCACGTCGCGATCGTCGTGTATGCGGTTCTGGCGTGGCTGCTGGCGATCAGCGGCGCCTTCAAGTACGTGCTCGCCATCTTCGTCATCGCGCGGCTGCTGGTGTACGGGTCCACCGCAGCTGCGCTCATCGTGCTACGCCGCCGCGAAGGGCCGGCGCCGGTGCCGGTGCCCGGCGGCACCGTGGTCGCGGTGCTGGCGCTAGCCGCCTGCATCGCCATCGTCACGACGCAGTCGTGGCGGTCGGTGCGCGACGTGGTCATCGTGCTGGCCATCGGGCTCGCGATCCGCGGCCTGGTGCGCTGGAGGACTGCGCGCGCTCAGTCCGGCCAGGTCCGGCCCTCGAGCTGACAACTCGTCGCGGCGCGCACCGTCGCGCGTATCCGCGACTTCGATTCCGCCACCTCGCCCTCGAGGGCAGTCCCCTCGGCAAGCGCCGAGGCGCGCTCGACCTGCCTGCGCGACTCGTCGAGGCAGCCCGCCTCCAGCAGCAGTTCCGCGAGGTTGTTGCGGGCCGCGGCATCCGCGGGATCGAGCGCGATCGCGCGCGACCAGGCATCGGCGGCCGCCGCGCGGTCGCCTTGCGCATAGGCCACGTTGCCCCGCCCGAGCCAGGCGTGCGGCTCACGCGGCCAGCGCGCGATGGCGGCGTCGTAGGCCTCGGCGGCCGCGCGCCGCTGCCCCGCGGCCTCGAGGCCCGCCGCCGCCGCGATGTAGCGATCGGGCGGCGCGTGGTCCGGGATCTCGCCCGGGCGCAACGTCGTCATCGCGAAGCGGCCGCCACGGTGCCAGCTGCCGGCGAAGCGCTGCCATTTCATCTCGCGCCGCCGCTCGCGCCCGGAGCGCAGGACGGCGACATTGCGATCGGCGTCGTACCCGATGAGCACGGCGTAATGCCAGCGGGGCAGCTGCGACACGCCGAGGTTCTGGAGCACGAGCACGGGCCGGCCGGCTTCGAGTTCCGCCACCATCTCTTCGGCGGTCGTCTCGAGCACGTACGGCAGGCGGCCGTGGCGGCGCGCGGCGCCGATCAGCTCGAGCGAGACACTCCCGCGCCGCTCCGGCAGGTAGACCTCGGGCGTGAGCGCATCGGGAGCGACCTCGACGCCGCTCGCGGTGAGCAGGGTCGCGAGAGCGGCCGGGCCGCACTGGTAGTCCTCCTGCGGGAAGAAGGGCGTCGAGTCGAGCTCGATCTTTTTCGGCGCGGATCCGGGCAGGCCGTCCGCGAGCGGCGGTGAGTGCGCGCAGCCGGCCAGCGCGACCGCGAGCGTCGCGATGGCCGCTGCGCCGCGGATCACGTCTTCTTGAAGATGTCGATCACCCCGACGAGCTCGAGGATGATCAGGACGACGAACACGATGCCGATCACGGCGAGCGCATCGCCGCCGGCGGGCCCCTCGCCGATCTGCCCGGCGAGCGTCGCGACCTCGTCATCCGACAGCGCGGCGACGCGGCCCTCGATGCCGGCCGGGTCGACGCCCATCCGCGCGAGCTCGGCGCGCACGTCGGCGCGGGCGAGCGTCGCATCGACGAGCGCGCGGGCGTTGTCGTGCTGGCTGGCGGCGACCGCCTCGGCCGTGCCGACGATGCCGGCCGACGCAGGAGCCTGCATGCCGAGCGAGATGAGCGTGACGCTCAGCATCGCGACGCAGGCACGGCGAAATCCATTCATGCGCATGGACGGTCCTCCAGTCCTACAAACGAGAGCCAACGCTACCACGTTGGACGGTCTACTCGCCGCCTTCGGGGCCGTAGAAGAATACCCAGGTCGCAAAATCAGGCGTGAAATCCTCGAAGCGGTGCACGATTCCGGCGCGCACGAAGAGCGCATCGCCCGGCCCGAAGGGCGTGCGCTCGGCGCCATGCACGAAGGTTCCGGTGCCGGCGATCACGACGTAGAGCTCGTCCTTCGCGTGCGGCTTCTGCCGGTCGACGCCGGCGGGACGGTAGATTTCGACCTCGAGCGTGCCCTGCTCGAACAGCGTGACGAAATCCGCCTTCGACTTGCCGAGCGCCTCGAGCGCGCCGGCCGGCGTCCAGCTCCTGCCGTCCACTTTCTTCATGTGCGCTGCAGGTTTTCCTTGGCGCGGCGGATGTTGCCGCGCACGAGCGCGGCCGCCTTGCTGTCGCCGTAGCGGCCCTTGTGGATGTGGCGGATGCGATGCACGCCGGGCACGTCGAGGCCGACGCCGTCGTGCGCCATCAGCCAGCGAAACGCGCTGTCCTCGTACGTCTTGGCCCAGCGCTCGGCCGGACGCTGGTAGAGCGGGATCTGCTCGCAGTAGCCGCACCGGCGCGCCGCGTCGCCGTGCACGATGTGGTAGGCGCCTTTCGCCTTGGGCGGGTTCGCCGCCAGCGTGAACTGGCTGGTGTCGATGTCCACGATGCGCGGCCGGTCGCGCTCGGCGGCGAGGACGGGGTCGTCCTCCGTCAGCATCGGCGTGATGCGCTCGTACTTCGGATAGGTGAGCAGGTCCTGGCGGCCCTGCAGCTCCGAGGCGAGCCCGTCGATGCAGTCGCGATGGAAGACGATGTCGCAGTCGGTGAACCAGATCCAGTGGGCCTGGGTCGAGCGCGCCGCGCGGTTGCGGCCGATCGCGCGGCGGAACAGCTCGGGCGGCGGCAGCGGCTGCCAGTTCCAGCTGACGCCCGGAGCGGCGATGCCGCCGAAGTACTCCAGCATCGCACGCGTGCGCGCGTCCTCAACGGCGTGGTAGACCGTCATGCGCACGCGCGCCTTGGTCGGCGGGAAGTTCACGAGCGACGACAGCTGGTAGGCGAGCAGGTGCGCGTATTGCCAGCAGTGGCTCACGATCTCGATGTCGAGCACGCCGGAGCGCGCGGTGAGCTCCTCCGGCCGTGGCGGCTTCAGGAACCAGCGCGACGGTATGACACCCGTCGTCGCGATCCGCAGCAGGCCCTGCTCGATGCTGTCACGCAGGCTCAATCGGGCGGCCTCCTCTCGCCGGTCCACGGGTAGCGCTCCACGATCGCACGGCTGTCGCGCCAGTGCACGTACCCGGGATTCGGCGTGCGCCAGTCGCCGTAGATGCGCGCGAGCACGTCCTCGGCGTTCTCGGGGACCAGCCAGCGCCTGCCGTACAGCTCGAACCCGGCGAGCCCGTGCGCGGGCACCTCGTTGACGAGCTCGAGCGGCGGCTTCCGCTGGTGGCAGTACCAGCGGATGTTCGCGCCGTTGCGGTCGAAAAGGAAGAAGTCGTACTTCACGGCCTGGTACTTCAGCGTCCACATCGTCGTGCGGCCGTCGTTGTTGACCTGCGGCGGGCGCAGGTCATAGCCCTCGGCGCGCAGCATCCGCATCGCCATGAGGAATTGCGGCAGGTCGCGGTCGAGGAAGCCGAAGTCGGAGTCCCGGTCCCACGGGATGGGCGCGCCGTCCCGCATGCAGCCGAGCAGCAGGCCCATGATCATCCAGTAGCGGTCGGCGAAGGGCGTCGTCGCCAGCAGCGTGTGCAGTCGGACCAGGCCGTGCCGGCGCCGTTTCTCGAGACTGCCCCACCGGAGGCGGTACACGAACTCGTTGAGCCTGCGCACGCGGCGCAGTATAGCCGCGCGGACGCGGGATCAGCGGCTGCCGCAGGCGTCCTGGCTCCCGCAGATGCGGCGCATCTGGTCGACTTTCTCGCGATCGTCCTGCTGCGCCGCCAGCATCGCGCGGATGCCTGCCTCGTCGTAGCAGGTTTCCTTCTGGAATCGCGTCCCCACCTCGGATTGCTTGCGGCAGTAGACGGTGAACTTGCCGCGCTTCTTCTCGCGCCAGCCGTCCGGCGGGACGAAGGGCTTCTCCTCGGATGCCGCAGCCGTCGTGTCCGCCTCGGCCGCGGGCGCCTTGTCGGGCTCGTCCGCGACGGCGGCCGTGCCGGGCAGGGCCGCAAGCAATGCCAGGGCCAGCACAGGAACAAAGCGCATGTGAACCCCCCTGGAATGCCTGTCAGTGCTCAGACCGCCGGGCCCGCCCACGGTTCAGAGCGGCTGGTACGTGACGCTGAATTCGGCGACCCAGCTATCGCCCTCGCGGCGCTCGCGCGTCACCTCGAAACGTCCGTCATCGATCCGTCGCCAGCTCGAGCGCGTGCGAGGCTCTTCGTCACGGCTGCGCACGTCCGGAAACCTCAGGACGCCGTCCTCGTAGTACGCCTCGCCGTGCTGGAGGCTGCCGGACGTGGACCAGTTCGAGTAGCGGATGCGCCCGCTCTTCGCGTCCCAGTCGAATACGGAGTCGCCGGAAATCGCGAGTGGCGCCCCGTCCTTGCCGGGCAGGGTGATCGAGATGGTCCCGCGCAGGTAACGCCCGTACTGCCACTCGTAGCACTGCGTGTCCCCGCCTCCATTCGGATACTCGCCGCGCCAGCACTTGCCGGCGACCATGCTGAACCAGCCGAACTCCGAAGTCGTGCCTGGCTGCGCGGACCCGGCCGCGAATGCGGCCCCGAGCGCTGACGCAACCAGCAGTGCGGTGATCGGCTTGCGCATGGGGCGGCACTATAGCAGACTTGGTTGAATGATCAATCAAGACTTCCGTGGGAGCGCGGCGGGTGGCGCATGACTGAGCCGGCGCCGATGGACACCCGCTGGCGGATCCTCGAGGCCGCGATGCACCTCTTCTGGGAGAAGGGCTACGGCTCCACCTCGGTCGCCGACATCCTCGCGCGCGCGGGCGTCAACAGCGGAAGCCTCTATCACTTCTTTCCCGGCAAGCAGGACCTCCTGATCGCCGTGCTCGACACGTACATCGGCGGCATCCGGCAGATGCTGCTCGAGCCGAACTGGCGCGGCGTCACCGACCCGATCGACAAGATCTGGAAGCTGATGGACGGCTACCGCGACGCGCTGGTGCAGACCGAGTGCACCTACGGCTGTCCCATCGGCAGCCTCGCGCTCGAGCTGCACGAACCGGATCCGGCGGTGCGCGAGCGCCTCGCGAAGAACTTCTCGAACTGGACTGACGCGATCGAGGAATGCCTGGCCGAGGCCGGCGATCGCGTCCCGCCGGACGCCGACAGGCGCGCGCTGGCCGAGTTCGTGCTGACGACGATGGAAGGCGGTGTGATGCTCGCGCGCAGCTACCGCGACATCGGCTACTTCGACCGCGCCATCGGCGAGCTGAAAGCCCATTTCAACCGCCTGCTGCGACCGGCCGCGAAGCCGTCCCGCCGCGGGTCACAACGACGCAAGAAGGGGAAGTCCCATGGCTGACATCAACTGGCTCGCCGTGTTGGCCGCGGCGCTATCTGCATTCCTGCTCGGCGGGCTGTGGTACTCGCCCGCCCTGTTCCAGAAGGCCTGGCAGCGCGGCGCGCAGATCAGCGACGAGGAGCTGCAGAAAGGCGGCCATCCCGGCAAGACCTATGGCGGTGCGTTCGTGTTGTCGCTGGTCGCGGCCGCGACCTTCGCCATGTTCCTCGGCAAGCCGCCGGTCGGCGAGGCGACCGCTTACGGGTTCTGCGTCGGGCTCACCTGGGTCGCGGCGAGCTTCGGCATCAACTACCTCTTCGAACGCAAGACGATGACGCTCTTCCTCGTGAACGGTGGCTACCACACCCTGCAGTTCACGCTGTACGGCCTGATCCTCGGCCTCTGGCATTAAAAGGGGTCAGACCCCTTCATATTCGTGGAGGGGTCAGATCCCTTCACGGAACGTCCCCTTTTATGCCGCGTAGAGCGGCGGCAGCGGGCAGTGCAGCGTCGCGCAGATCGCGCGCAGGAGCTCGGACTCGGGGACGGTCATCTTGCCGTCGTGTGAGATGGTCGCCGCGAGTGCCTGCACCAGCCTGTTCTTGGCGTCGGGCCGGAGCCGGTCTAGGCGCACCAGCGCCTCGTCGAGCCGCGGCGGCCAGTGCGCGAGCCGCAGGTACGGCGGATGCATGCCGGGCAGCATGGTCTCCATGCCCGCTTCGTAGGCCTGCCGCGCGGCCTGCTCGTCCTCGACGCCCTGCATCGCGAGCGCCGAGAAGAGCACCTGCAGCGCGTCGCGCGCGCCCTGCGCGCTCAGGTGCCCGGCGGGGCGGCGCCGCGGGTCGAGGTTGTCCTGGAGCTGCACCTGCGCGAGCTTGCGGAGCGCATAGGAGAATGCCGATGCGCGGTTCTCGCGCACGAGCAGGCCATTGAGGCACTTCAGGAGCTCGACGCGCTCTCCCCGCCCCAGCTGGCTCAGCGCGGCGAACACCTGCAACAGCGCCGGCATCCGCTGCACCGCGGTCAAGGCATCCACCTCCGGCAGCAGTGCCTTGACCGCGTCGCGGTGCTGCGCGCCGTACTGCTGATGCAGATAAGCGAGCTGTCGCTCGCGTGCTTCCGGCGCCGCATCGATTCCAAGCGCGACGAAAAGCGCGGCTGCCTGCCCCGGCTGGCGCGCCGCCCGGCGGAACGACGGCGGCAAGGACGCCAGCACCGCCTGGGCGGTGAGCACGTGCTGCGTGCCCGGATTGGCGACCAGGCCCGCGACGGTTGCCGGCGCGAGGGCGATGGCGCCTTCGGGTGGCGCGCTGCGCACCGCCGTCGAAGCCGCTGCCCCCGCCTCGCCTCCCGTCGCCGCGAGCGTCCCGCCCATGCGGCGCCGGACCTCGTCGAACTCCGCCGGCTGGAAGCGCGGATCGAGCTCGCGGATGCGCTCGACGAGCGGCGGATGCGTCGCGAATACGCGGCGGATCCCCTCCGCGAACAGCAGATGCGCGACTTCGTCGGCGTCTGCGTCCGCGAAGCGCGAGCCGGGCCCGTGCGCGCCGATCTTGACCAGGGCGTCGCGCAGTCCCTGCGGGTCGCGCGTGAACTGCACCGCGGAGGCATCCGCGAGCGACTCGCGCTGGCGCGACACGGCGGCCTGGATCAGCCGCCCGAAGAACAGCCCGATCCAGCCGAGCACGTAGACGACCAGCGCCGCCACGAAGATCACGGCGATGCCGCCGCCGCCCTTGCGGCCGCCGCCGCGCGAGCGCGGCAGGTGACGCAGGATCGTGCGCGCGATCAACGCGATGACGGTGAGGCCGAACAGCAGGCCGATCAGCCGCGTGCTGAGCCGCATGTCGCCGTTCAGCACGTGGCTGAACTCATGGGCAATCACGCCCTGCAGCTCGTCACGGTCGAGGTTCACGAGTGCGCCGCGCGTCACGGCCACGGCCGCGTTCGCCGGGCTGTAGCCGGCCGCGAAGGCGTTGATGCCCGCCTCGCGCTCGAGCACGTAGACCTGCGGCACCGGCACGCCCGAGGCGATCGCCATCTCCTCGACGACGTTCCTCAGCCTCTGCTTCAGCGGATCGGTCGTGTCGGCGCCGACGCGCGTGCCGCCGAGCTGCTCGGCGACCTTGCTGCCGCCGGCCGCGAGCGAGACGGTGCGCACGAGGCTCGAGATGCCGATCGTCCCCAGCACCACGATCGTCGTGAACAGCACGACGAGCGGATAGCTCGAGAGGGACATGTCGGGCGAGGCCAGCCGGCCGCCGTCCTCCTGCGCCGCGAGGATCGCGACCGCCGTCACCGCGACGAAGTCGATCGCGACCACGATCGCGGCCACCGCGAGGATGAAGAGGAACACCATCCAGCGCGACCGCCGCCGGGTGGCGGCCTGCCGCGCGAAGAAATCCATGCCGGCTAGCCCGTCGCGCGGCTCAGGTGAACTTCACCGCCGGCACTTCGCGCTTCGCCGGGGACTCGATCTCGAGCAGTTGCGCGGGCAGGAAGGCGAACATGCTGGCGACGATGCTGCCCGGGAACATCTCGCGGCGGTTGTTGTAGCCCATCACGGAGTCGTTGTACGCCTGGCGCGAGAAGGCGACCTTGTTCTCCGTGGTCGTCAGCTCCTCGGAGAGCTGCATCATGTTCTGGTTCGCCTTGAGGTCCGGATAGGCCTCGGCGAGCGCGAACAGCCGGCCGAGCGCGCCCGTCAGCGCGTTCTCCGCGCCCGCGAGCTGTTGCACGGCGGCCGGGTCGCCGGGATTGGCCTTGGCGGCGTTCAGGCCCGCGACGGCGGCGTTGCGTGCGTTGATCACCGCCTCGAGCGTCTGCCGCTCGTGCGCGAGGTAGCCCTTCGCCGTCTCGACGAGGTTCGGGATCAGGTCGTGGCGGCGCGTGAGCTGCACGTCGATCTGCGCGAACGCGTTCTTGTAGGCGTTGCGCGCGGAGACGAGGCCGTTGTAGATGCCGACGGCCCAGACGACGAACAGGACGATGATCGCGAGAATGATCCAGCCCATAGCGCCCCCTTTTACGGTGCCGGGTCGCACATATCGAACTTATGGACCCCGGCCGCGCGTCCATCCTTGCATATTCTCGCGAACTCCGCTCGAAACGAGCTGGTTCACATCTCCCAAGTCCGGCAACGTTGAGACTCAGATTGTCCCGACGAGGAACGCCCGATGTCCCGCCAGCTTCGGCTGCACGTCCCCGGCGGTTTCTATCACGTGACACTGCGGGGCAATCACCGCCAGGACATCTTCCGGACGCCAGCGGACAGGGAGCTGCTCGACGGCCTGGTGGGCGATGCTCTTGTCGAGCTTGGCGCGCGCGTTCACGCGTATTGCTGGATGCCCAACCACGTTCACCTGCTGGCCCAGGTATCCGATGTGCCGCTCGGCAAGTTCGTCTTGCGCATCGCAAGCGGCTACGCACGAACGTATCAACGACACCTGAAAACCACAGGCCATCTCTTTGAACGGAGATATCACGCCATATTGGTCGACGCCGACGCTTATCTGCTCACTCTCATCCGCTATATCCACCTGAACCCCGTCCGAGCAGGCCTCGTCAGTGATCCCGCCGCCTATCCGTGGTCAAGTCACCGCGAGTATCTCGGTCGAAGGCGTGTTTCGTGGGTCAGTACGGAATTCTCCCTCGGGCTGCTCGCCAACGATCGGTCCAAGGCCTTACGGCAGTACCTCGCGTGGATGAATGAATCGGGACCGAATCGGTGGGGCGAAGGGTGTCTGGTGACGAACACCGAAAGTCCGCAGGTACTGGGCGATGAGGCTTTCACCAAGCGAATTGCGGCAATCCCGCCGCGGGTGTTTGCTACTTCCACATTTGAGCAGTTGATCATGGAGTGCAGTCGACTTTTCGAAATTGCACCGGAACTCATCGTGTCGAAAAGCCGCGCCCGTAACCTATCGCCGGCGCGAGCCTGGCTCTCTCGTCAAGCTGTAATGCGGGGCATCGCGACAACGAGTTCCGTAGCGCGACAACTCAATCGCAGCGAAGCCGCCATTCGGGGACTATTGACGCGCCATGCAATACCGTCGAGCGATTAGATAAGTTCGATATGTACGACCCGGCACCATCAAGGCAGGCGCGTGCGCAGCCAGGCGGCGGCGTCCTGGATCTCGGGCAGGCAGACCTGGTGCTGCATCGGGTATTCCTTCCACTCCACGCGGTAGCCGGCCGCGCGCAGCCAGTTGCAGGCAGCAAGGCCGAGTGCAAGCGGCAGCACCGGGTCGAACTGCCCGTGGCACATGAGGATCGGCGTCTGCCGATTGGCCTCGGCAAGCTCGTTCGCGAGCACGGCCTGCAGCGGCAGGTAGCAGGACAGCGCGAGGACGCCGCCGAGCGGCTCGGGATGGCGCAGCGCACCGTGCAGCGCGACGGCGCCGCCCTGCGAGAAGCCGGCGACCACGATGCGCCGCGACTCGATGCCGAGCGCGCGCTCCGCCGCGATCAGCGCGTCCAGCCGCGCCAGCGATTCGCGAAGCCCCGCCTCGTCCGCGCGCCCCTCCGCGGTGAGCGTCTTGATGTCGTACCAGGCGCGCTTCCGCATGCCCATGTTGAGCGTCACGGCGCGGACGGCCGCGTGCGGGAACACGAAGCGGATGCCGGGATTCGCGGGAAGTTTCAGCTCCGGCACGATCGGCACGAAGTCGTGCCCGTCGGCACCGAGACCGTGCAGCCAGATGACGCTCGCCGTTGCCGGCGTCGCGGGCGCCAGGACGACGGCGTCCGCGGTTTCATGCAGCCGATGTGTCACGGGCTCAGCAGTCCTGGTATTTCCAGTAGCGCTGCTTGCCCTCGGCGAGCAAGGCCATCGCCTGCGCGAGACGCCGCTCGCGCGTCGCGTCCTGCTTTGCCTCGACCAGCCAGTCGACGTACTCGCGCTGCTGGCCCGGCGTCAGCCGCGCCCAGGTCGCCCGCGCCTTCGCGCTCTTCTTCAATGCCGCGGCGAGGTAGGACGGCGCCTTCGGCGGCGGCTTCTTCCTGCGGACGCGCTTCGGCCGCTCGCCCGCCTCGTTCAGGGCCACGGCGAGCTTTACGACGCGGACGATCACGACGTCCGGCGGCAGCTCCGACTTCGCGTGATACCGCCGCCCGCCCATGCCGAGCTTCGCGTCTTTCGGGAATATGCGATCGGCATCGGCGCCGAGCCGCTCGCGGATCAGCCGCTCGCTCCAGAACCCGAAAGCGACGTGCTTCTTGAACGCAGCCATCATGGCGACGATGCCTTCGCGCTCGAATGTGGGCACGCCCCACTTGATCTTTTCCTCGATCTTGCGGCTGCCCCTGTGCATGAGCTTGCGCAGGTGCCTCAGGATCGGCTTCGCGAAATCGCCGGATCTCGCGATGTAGGCATCGACGGCGGGATTCTTCATCCCGCGATTCTATCGCGGCATCAGCCTCCGCAGCACCGGCCACAACCCGGCCGCCAGCACCGTCATCGCGGCGGGCAGCATCACTTCCGGGCTCGACACAACCATGAGCGCATCCCCGGTCCAGCGCGCGACGGCTTCACCGTGCCGCCACACGACCGCGATCGCCGCCGCGCCGATGCCGACGGCCGTCGTCGCGTTCATCCAGGCTTCGCGCGCGAGGCGCTGCGCCGCGCTCGCGCGCTGGCGCTCCACGCGCTCGAGGTCTGCGGCACGCGGCGCAGCCGGCAGCGCCGCGATGCGCGCAGCCACCCGCGCCTCGAACGCGGCCGAAGTGTCGATGCCCGCGAAGGCGCGACGCAGGCGCGCGTCGAGTCCGACGCTCATGCCGAGTCCTCCGTTCCGAGCGCCGCGGCGAGGCTCGCCCGCGCGCGGTGCAGGTGCGTCTTCACCGTGTTCACGGGGATGCCCATCATCTCCGCGACCTCGTCCACCGGCCGCTCGTCCAGATAATAAAGAGTGACGGCCTGGCGCTGCTTCTCGGGCAGCGCCTCGACCTGCCTGCGCAGGCCGGCGTCGCCCGGCTCCGCGCCAGGCGCGGCGGCAATCGCCTCCACTTCGGCCAGCACGCCTTCGTCCGACATCGATACCGAGCGGCGACGCGAGCGCAGCGCGGACACGGCGGCATTGCGCGTGATCGCGTAGACCCAGGTCGAGAGCTTCGCGCGACCGTCATACCGCGGCAGTGCCTGCCAGAGCTTCACAAACACCTCCTGCGCCAGGTCCTCGGCGGCGGTGCGCTCGCGCAGGATGCTGTACGCGAGGCCGAACACGCGGCGCCGGTAAGCCGGGACGAGCTGGTCGAAGGCTTCCCGCCCCCGGCCGGCCTGAACCAACTGGATGATCGCCTCGTCGGTCGGCATGCCTTGGGACGGACCCTCGATGGTTGATACGCGCCGGCCGGTCCGCCGGTTTCAGGCTATTTTATGGCGTCCGGTGAAACCCCCGGCCCGCGGGCCGCGTATCACCGGACATGAAGCAGCCCGGCAGCGGCCCGACGTTCGACACCCGCGCACTCGAATGCGCGGCCGCGGCCGCGGCGGCGTTCCTGGCGGCGGACGGCGTCCGCGCGGCGCTCGAGCCCTTGCGCGGGATCCTGGCCCTGCTGCTCGGCATCTGAACAGGGAGCATCCGATGGAAATCGAACAGATGGCGCTCTTGATCCCGATCGTCGCGATCGTGCTCGGCGTAGGCATCGCGATCGTGGCGATCATCGCCTCGCACCGCGAGAAGCAGAAGCGGGCGGAGCTGCGGCACCGCGAGCGCCTCGCGGCGATCGAGAAAGGCATCGAGCTGCCGCCGGACCCGGATTCCGAGCCTCCGCCGAAGAAAGGCAACACGCTGAAGAGCGGCCTCATCAACCTCTTCGTCGGCATCGTGCTGTACTTCGCGATCCGCGCGGTCGCGGGTGACGACGTCGCGCTGTTCGGGCTGATCCCCGCGGCGATCGGCGTCGGGACCCTGATCGGCTACTTCGTGGAAAATCGCCGGAAGGACGGCAGCGCCCGCTAGGCGCTGCCGTCCTGACGCGCGGCCTCAATAGGTCACGACCTCGATCTCGACAGGCAGGGCCCGCGAGACCACGTCATACACCGGCGAGAAACGCGCCAGCTCGCGCAGCACCGACGGCGAGCCCTTCGACTGGACGCGCATCTTCACGCGGATGGCGCTGTAGCCCTTGCGGACATCCGGCGAGATGCCGAGGAAGCCGCGCAGGTCGAGGTCGCCCTCGAGCTCCGAATCGACGGCCTGGATCTCGATGGCACGCGACGCCGCGTGATAGACCATCGTCGTCGTCAGGCAGCCGATCAGCGCGTTCAGCAGGAACTCGACGGGATTGGCGCCGCGGTCCGCGCCGAGGAGCACCGCCGGCTCGCCGCATTCCATCTCGAACGCCTGGGCGTGCGGCTGCTCCTGCTTCGCGCCGTAGAAGCCGGCGACCGTCGTCCGGTTGCGGTCGGCTCCCAGCCAGCGGTTCGTCGCCCGGAACCTGAAGCTGGCGATCTCGGGGTCCTGCCTGATCGCCGCGATCGTGTCGAACAATGCCCCGACGTCGACGCCGTTCGTCAGCGCGGCCCGGGGAATCTCTCTTGCATTGGCACTCATGGTCATCGCTCCGTGTGATGGTGAAGGACGGCGCCAGAGTAGGCAGCGGCCGCCCGCCGGATAAGAAGCGGTTTGGACGAAAACGGTTCTTTCGTGCCACCATCCGGAAGTGGCCCCGCGACGACCGCTCGACGTGCTTCTCCTGGCCGTGCCCGAAACGGCGGGCTCGGCGCTCTACGGCATGCTCGACGTGCTGCTCGCCGCCGGGAACCTGTGGCAGACCCTCGCGCGCGAGGATGCACCGGGCCGCCGCTACTTCGACGTGCGCATCGCGGGCCCGACGCGCAGGCCATTCCGGTGCGGCAACGCGATTCCGGTCCGTCCCGACGTCGGCGTCGACGAGGATCCCGCAGCCGACATCGTGATCCTGCCGGAAATCTGGCTGGATCCGGGCGCGTCCATCGCGGGCCGCTATCGCGTGATCATGGACTGGCTGCGGCGCCGCCACCGGGCGCGCACGGCGCTGTACTCCGCCTGCTCTGGCGCGATCATGCTCGCCGAATCGGGCCTGCTCGACGGCTGCGAGGCGACGTCGCACTGGGGTTACCAGGACCTCTTCCGCGAGCAGTACCCGCGCGTCCGCTTCCGGCCCGAGCCGAACCTCGTCTTCGCGGACGCGCGCGGCGGCATCGTCACCGCGGGCGGCACGACGTCCTGGCACGATCTCGCGCTGCACGTCATCGCGCGCCACGCGAGTCCGGGCGAGGCCCTGCGGATCGCGCAGGTCTACCTGCTGAAGTGGCACGCCGAGGGGCAGCTGCCCTACGCCACCCTGGTGCGGCGCCAGCCGCACGCTGATTCGGTCGTGCGACGCTGCGAGGACTGGCTGGCGGCCAACTATCGCCTCCCCGATCCCGTGAACCGGGTCGTGCGCCAGGCCGGCATTCCGGAACGAACCCTGAAGCGGCGCTTCAAGACCGCGACCGGGACGACGCTGATCGAGCGCGTGCAGGACCTGCGCGTCGAGCGGGCGAAGCGCCTGCTCGAGTCGTCGACGGCGCCGATCGACGAGGTCAGCGCGGAAGCCGGCTACGAGGATGCCTCGTTCTTCCGCCGGCTGTTCCGGCGCCGCACGGGCCTCTCGCCCGCCGACTATCGCCGGATGTTCAGCGGATTCGCCGCCGGTCAGCCGCCGAGGCGGATGCGCGCGACCGTGCCGCCGCCGGCACGCGGCGACAGCGAGAGCGTCCCGGCCTCGCCGAAGCACAGGCGCAGGCGCTCCGCCACGTTCGCGAGCCCGTGACCGCGCGGCAATGACAGGGCGCGCTGGGGCGTGATGCCGAGCCCGTCGTCCTCGACCTCGATCACGATCCCCGTCCCACGCGCGTAGATGCGCACGTCCACCTGGAGCGGGCGCGCCGGATCCATGCCGTGCCGGATCGAGTTCTCGATGAGCGGCTGCACGATCAGCGCCGGCACGCGCATGTCGCCGAGGCTCTCCGGCATCGAGACGCAGTACCGGAACTGGTGCTCGAAGCGCAGCTTGCAGAGCCGCATGTAGCTGTCGAGGAAGCCGACCTCGTCGGCGAGCGTGACGTTGAGCTCGCGGCCGGCGCGCAGCGCCATGCGCAGCAGCTCGCCGACGCGGCCGATGGCGTCGAAGGCCCGGTCGCGATCGCCGATCTGCACGAGGCTCGCGATCGCGTTCAGGCTGTTGAGCAGGAAATGCGGGTTGATCTGCGCCTGCAGCGCGAGCAGGCGCGCGTCGGCGAGCTGGGCCTCGAGGCGGGCGCCGCGCAGCTCCGTCTGCGCCGCGTCCCACAGCGCCTGCAGCCGCAGGCGGTGGCTGCGCACCGCGGCGAAGGCGGTGAGCGCGATCGCGAGGATGCTGAAGTTCATGGCCCAGAACGCGGGGCCGGCCGGCGGCAGGAAGTAGATGTCGAACAGCCGCTCGACGGTCGGCTGCAGGTCGTGGCGGATGATGTAGCTGAAGTAGGACATCGCGGTCGAGCCCGTGAGCGCGATCGCGCTCCAGGCGAGGAGCATCGAGGTCCACAGCACGCGGCCGGGTCCCTGGATCGTGCGGTGCAGCGCGCGGTAGAGCGGCGGGCTCACCAGCACCCAGAAGAGATAATGCGGGATCATCGCCATCAGCGAGTCGGCGAAGGTGAAGTCGAGGCCCTGCGCCTCGTAGTTGACGTAGAGCCCGAGGCCGACGGACACCGCCATCGCGAGCCAGCTGCCCGCGAGGGCCCACCAGCGTGTCGGCCGCGCGCCGATCAGGTATTCCGCATCCTCGACCCTCGCCTGCGCCGGCCGGGCGGCGCCGCGGGCCTGCCCCTCCGCTTCGCCGCCGAGACCGTCGACGAGCGTGCCCTCGAGGCGCGATGCCATCAATTGTCCTTCGCGCCGATGCCCGACAGCAGCTTCTCGAGGATCTCGCGGCGCGCGCGACCCATCGGCAGCGCCTGTCCGCCGTGCAGGTAGATGTTGTAGCGGCCGTCGCCGCTCGAGCGGACCTCGCGCACGTGCGCCGCGTTCACGATCGCGGAACGGTGGATGCGGAAGAAGCGCCGCGGGTCGAGCTCGCATTCGAGCGAGGCCAGCGTGCGCGACAGCAGGTACTCGCCGTTCTTGGTGTGCACGCGGCTGTACTGGCTCGCGCCCTGGATCCAGGAGATGTCGCTGACCTCCAGCGAGAACATGCGGCGGCGCACGCGGATGGTCATCTGGTCCGCGTACTTCTGCGCCGGCGGCTGCGCGGGCTGCCGCGACGCGGCCGCGCCGCTGCCGTTTGCGCCCACCGCGCCCGCGATCTGGCGCGCGAGTCCCGCGACGCGGCGTTCGGCGATGCGCTTCTTCGCACGCAACACGCTGCCGAGGAAGCGCTGGCGCTGCACCGGCTTCACGAGATAGTCGGACGCCTGCACCTCGAACGCGGGCAGCGCGAACTCGGGATGCGCGGTGACGAAGATGACGTAGGGAACGAACTCGCCGAGGTCCTGCAGCACCTCGAGTCCGCTGCCGCCCGGCATCTCGATGTCCATGAACACGAGATCGGGCCTCTGCTCGGAGATTTTTCGCCGCGCCTCGGCGGCGGACGCGGCCTCGCCGACGACCTGGACCTCTTCGTCCGGGTCGAGCAATGCGCGAAGCATGCGCCGCCCCAGCTCTTCGTCATCGACGATGAGAGCGCGCACCCTGGCCGTGCCGTTTTCCGCCATGTCGAGCTCGCTCGCTCAGGCCGTTGGCATTCTGCAACATGAGATGCGCGCTCCCGTCAGTTCGTTCCGCAAAACTTGCGAACGGCCGGGAAGGTTTGCCAAGTGCCGGTTTTTCTGATGCTTACCGACGTACCGTCGTTCCATGCAACGGACCTCCTCGGACCGCCTTTGTTGCCCGTAAACAACGGCAATTCTGGCGGCACCGAGGGTCGGTTGTTTCATGCAACCAACCGAGCGGCCGTGGCCGTTCGCGGGAGGAAACAGCAATGGAACGGAAATATCAGGTTGCGTCGGCAGTCCGGCACGCACTCGTCATGGGTGCGCTGGCGGCGGCTGGCGTAACGCCTGCGGTAGCGCAGGAAAGCCTCGGTGAAATCGTCGTCACGGGTTCGCGCATTCGTTCTGCGAACCTGGAGTCGACGACTCCGGTCACGCAGGTCACCGCTGCGGATGTCGTGACGCAGGGCGTCACCCGCATCGAAGACCTGGTCAACCAGCTGCCGCAGGCTTTTGCGGCGCAAAACGTCACGCTGAGCAACGGCGCAACCGGTACCGCGACGCTGAACCTGCGCGGCCTCGGCTCGCCGCGCACGCTCGTGCTGATCGACGGCCGCCGCATGCCTTACGGCGGCGTGACCTCGGCGTCAGCCGCGCCGGACATCAACCAGATCCCGACGGCCATGATCGAGCGGGTCGACGTCCTGACAGGCGGCGCGTCCGCGGTCTACGGCTCGGATGCCGTGGCCGGCGTCGTCAACTTCATCATGAAGAAGGACTTCGAGGGCGTGCAGGTCACCTCCCAGTACAACTTCTACTGGCACGAGAACGACTTCGGCGGCCCGGGCGAAGTGAAGCTGCGCGACACGATCGCGGACCTCGAAGCCGTCAACCCGGCGCAATACGCGCTTCCGGACGACAGCGTGACCGACGGCGAGGGCAAGGAGCTCTCGATGATGGTCGGCGTCAACAGCGGCGACGGTCGCGGCAACATCACCGCGTACGCGACGGTGTTCGACAGCAAGCAGGTCCTGCAGCGCGACCGCGACTACTCGGCTTGCTCCCTCGACCCGAACCCGGTCGGCTCGTTCGTCTGCGGCGGCTCGGCGACGAGCGCAACCGGCCTGTTCACCGACTTCAGCAACTACTACTTCACGGCGGACACGGCGGATTCGTTCCGCGACTTCAACGACCCGGGCGACCTGTACAACTTCGGCCCGCTGAACCACTACCAGCGTCCCGAGCGCCGCTACAGCCTCGGCGCCATGGGCCACTACGAGTTCAGCGAGAAGGCCGACGTCTACACTCAGCTGATGTTCAACGACTACGAGTCGGTGGCGCAGATCGCCCCGTCGGGCAACTTCTTCGACACCAACACGATCAACTGCGGCAACCCGTTCCTGCCGGTGAACAACCTGGACGACATCGGCTGCGATGCGGCCGCGATCGCGGCCAACGCGTCCGTCCCGATGTACATCGGCCGGCGCAACGTGGAAGGCGGCGGCCGCCAGCAGTCGTTCGCGAACAACTCGTTCCGCGTGGTTGCCGGCGTGCGTGGCGCGATGAACGAGGCGTGGGGCTACGACGCCTCGGCGCAGTACTCGAACGTGGCGGTCAACTCCAAGACGCTCAATTACTTCGTCACGCCGCGCCTCGCCAATGCGCTCAACGTCGTGAACGTCAACGGCGTGCCGACCTGCCAGTCGGTCATCGACGGCACCGACCCCACCTGCGTCCCCTGGAATCCGTTCCAGCCCGGCGGAGTGACGCCTGACCAGCTCGCCTACCTCCAGGCATCCGGCCTGCAGGTCGGCCGCATCAACCAGGAGATCTACAACGCCTCCGTCACGGGCGACCTCGGGGTGTACGGCATCAAGTCGCCGGTCGCCACCGATGGCGTGCAGGTCGTGTTCGGCACCGAGTGGCGTCGCGACACGCTGGAGAACGAAGTCGACTCGCTGCAGGAAGCCGGCCAGCTCGCCGGTTCCGGCGGGGCCACGATCGGCATCAGCGGCGGTACCAAGGTCGAAGAGCTCTTCATGGAAGCCCGGATCCCGATCGTCCAGGATCGCACCGGAGCCGAGAGCCTCTCCTTCGACACCGCGTACCGGTACTCGGACTACGGCGAGGGCGTGCAGACCGACACGTACAAGTTCGGCCTCGAGTGGTCGCCCGTCCAGGACGTGCGCCTGCGCGGGAGCTACCAGCGCGCGGTCCGTGCGGCCAACATTGTCGAGCTGTTCACGGCGCAGGGCTTCAACCTGTTCGACGCCCCGGGCGATCCCTGCGGCGCGGATGCCCGCGACCCGGAGGCGAGCGACGCGGAGTGCATCGCGACGGGCGTGCCGGAGAACCTCGTGGGCGCGCCGTCACTCGACAGCCCGGCAGGCCAGTACAACTTCCTGCAGGGCGGCAACACCGCGTTGACGCCCGAGGAGTCGGACACGTACTCGTACGGCATCGTGCTGCAGCCGCGGTTCGCACCGGGCCTCTCGGTCACGGTCGACTACTTCGACATCGACATCCAGAACGTGATCACCAACCTGGGTGGCACGTTCATCTGGACCGCGTGCTACTCGGGCGGCCTCCTGTGTGAACTGATCCAGCGCAACCCGAACGGGCAGCTCTGGGTGGGCAATGGCAACGTCGTGGACACCAACCGCAACATCGGCTCGCTGTCGACGAAGGGCTGGGACATCAACCTTTCGTACACGGGACTGGAGCTGGGCCGTTTCGGGAGCCTGGCGTTCAACCTCACGGGGACGTACCTCGAGGAGTTGATCACGCAGCCGATCCCGGGCCTCGACATCCACCCGAGCGACAACATCGACCAGGACTTCTACGACTGCGCCGGGTATTACTCGACGGTATGCCTGCAGCCGAACCCGATGTGGCGCCACCGGTTCCGCACGAGCTGGCAGACTCCGTGGGATCTCGACCTGTCGCTCACCTGGCGTTTCTACAGCGAAACGACGGGCGTGACGGGAGCCAACAACGAGTTCCCGGACAACCAGCTGGACCGCGACCTGCCGTCCGAGGACTATTTCGACCTCGCGGCGAACTGGGCGGTCACGGAAAAGGCGAGCGTGTCGCTCGGGATCAACAACGTGCTGGATGACAACCCGTCGATCAGCGGCGGCGTCGGCACCACGGGCAACGGCAACACCTACCCGCAGACCTACGACGCCCTCGGTCGCTACGTCTTCGTACGGGCGACGGTGGACTTCTAAAGAACCCTGTCTGGAGTATCGTGTGGTAACTCCGCGGCGGCCTTCGGGCCGCCGTTTTTTATTCCCCCCAGCAACCGATGCAGCGTCTCGCGCCGCCCCCGCCCCAGCGGCAGCGCCTGCCCGCCCTGCAGGTACACGTTGTAGCGTCCGTCGCCGCGCGACATCACCTCGCGCACGTAGGCAGCGTTCACGATCGCGGATCGGTGGATGCGGAAGAATCGCGCCGGGTCCAGCTCGTACTCGAGCGAGGCCAGCGAGCGCGACAGCAGGTACTCGCCGCCGCGGGCATGCACGCGGCTGTACTGGCTCGCGCCCTGGATCCAGACGATGTCGGCGACCGGCAGCGCGAACATGCGCCGCCGCACGCGGATCGTCAGCTGGTCGGAGTAGCGTGACCCGCCGCCGTTGACCGGCACCAGCGGCCCGTCGATCGCGGCCGCCGCGTCCGCGATCTCGAGGGCGAGCTGCGCGATCCGCCGCAGGTCGACCCGCAACCGGTTCATGTCGTTCGCCGCCATTGCGATCCTTCCCGAAGCGGTTCCGCCATCCTGCACGTTGAGAGCGGCCGGCGTGTCGCTCCGTTCCCACTTTTCGCGCGCATCGGTTGCGAACTTTCGTTGCGCGCCGGCGACGTCCCTCGCGCGCGATGGACGCGGTTTCAGCGCACGGCTTGCGAACCGGCGGATTCCCGCGGGGCGCGTCATGTGCGTTGCGTGAAGGCTTTGCGAACGCGGACTCGATCGCGCAGCCGCGTTGTTAGCGTCCCCCCATGAGCGGACGGGTCTGCCGTTCGCGGGAGGATTCTCGTCATGGCACACAAGCAACAAGTCGCAGCCGGCGTGCGCCGCGCGCTCTTCCTGGGCGCGCTCGCCACCACCGGAGCCGCGGATCCTGCGTTCGCGCAGGAAAGCATCGAGGAGATCGTCGTCACGGGGTCGCGCATTCGTTCGGCGAACCTCGAGTCGACGACACCGGTCACGCAGGTGACTGCCGCGGACGTCGTGACCCAGGGCGTCACCCGCATCGAGGACCTGGTCAACCAGCTGCCGCAGGCCTTCGCGGCGCAGAACGTCACCGTCAGCAATGGCGCGACGGGATCTGCGACCCTCGACCTGCGCGGCCTCGGCTCCCCACGCACCCTCGTGCTGATCGACGGGCGGCGCATGCCCTACGGAGGCGTCCAGCCCGCCTCCGCGGCGCCGGACATCAACCAGATTCCGACCGCGATGATCGAGCGGGTCGACGTGCTGACGGGCGGGGCTTCGGCGGTCTACGGTTCCGACGCCGTGGCCGGCGTCGTCAACTTCATCATGAAGAAGGACTTCGAGGGCGTCTCGGTCACGTCGCAGTACAACTTCTACTGGCACGAGAACGACTACGGCGGGCCGGGCGAGGTCAAGCTGCGCGACACGATCGCGGGCCTCAACGAGGTCAATCCCTCGCAGTACGCCCTGCCCGATGACAGCGTGACCGACGGCGAAGGCAAGGAGCTGTCGCTGATGGTCGGCGTCAACAGCGGCGACGGCCGCGGCAACCTCACGGCCTACGCCACGGTGTTCGACAGCAAGCAGGTGCTGCAGCGCGACCGCGACTATTCGGCCTGCTCCCTGGATGCGGGTCCCGTCGGCTCGTTCACCTGCGGCGGGTCCTCGGTGAATGCGGGCGGACTGTTCACGGACTTCGTCAATTACTACTTCACCGCCGACACGCCGGACGCCTTTCGCGATTACACGACGGCGGACGAGTACAACTACGGGCCGCTGAACCACTACCAGCGCCCGGAGCGCCGCTACAGCCTCGGCGCCATGGGCCATTACGAGTTCGGCGAGCACGCCGACGTGTACACCCAGCTGATGTTCAACGACTACGAGTCGGTGGCGCAGATCGCGCCGAGCGGAAAC
>DATEEF010000083.1:0-12884 GCA_035281265.1 Steroidobacteraceae bacterium | reverse complement strand
GTCCTATCAAGGTTGATAACTATGGGTCATTCATTGTTTGGCACTACGATTCTGGAGCGGACGTAACGTTCAGTAGATCGGGCAAAGTGCAAGGTTGGAGTGAACCGTAATGCGCCTTGAAGATGCCTAACTATGCGTTGGAGCGGGCCGTAAAACGTCGCGGCTGGCGCGCCGCAGGCGCGCGGAAGATTATCGCGCCTGCGGCACGTGGCCCGGGCTGCGCCCGGCCCGCTCAACGCGGACGTTAGATGTCACTCTTGACACGCACTACAGTGTAGTTACACTGTCGGTATGGAGGATCTGCGCTACCAATGGGATGAGCGCAAGAATCGGGCCAACCAGCGCAAGCACGGCGTGGCATTTGAAGAGGCGCGGACTACCTTCCTCGACGAAAATGCCCGACGGGTATCCGACCCGGACCACTCGATCGGCGAGAACCGTTACATTCTTGTTGGCCTGAGCATTCGGCTGCGACTGCTGGTGGTGTGCCACAGTTTTCGGGAGTCGGAGCGCGTCATCAGAATCATTTCCGCCCGAAAGGCAGATCCATCGGAACGACGTGACTACTCCAGGTGGCTACCATGAGAAAGCGTTATGACTTTTCCAAGTCCGAGCCGAACCCGTATCTGAGCAAACCCAAGCGCCAGATCACAATTCGACTCGACAGCGACACGGTTCAATACTTCAAGAGCCTTTCGCAGCAATGCGGCATTCCGTACCAGAATCTGATCAATCTTTACTTGCGGGATTGCGCGGCTGAGAAGAAGCAACTGAAGCTCGATTGGGCCTCGTGACATCTAACTATGCGTTGGAGCGGTCCGTGAGAGGTTGCGGGCGCGCCGCAGGCGCGCCGGAAGAGTTTGCGCCTGCGGCGCGCATCATGCGCCTCTCGCGGCCCGCTCAACGCGGACGTTAGACCAAAACCGAATGCACGCAGTCAACCCAGCACCCGTTGGCAGCTACGTGATTCGCAAGGCCACGGCCGCCGACACGGCGGCGCTCAGTGGCGTGATCGCGAAGTCAGCGCGTGGGCTCAGTGCGGGATACTACGAGTCCGAAGAGGTCGAGGCGGCCCTGCGCGGCGCTTTTGGCGTCGATTCCCAGCTCGTGGACGACGGAACGTACTTCGTCGCCACCGAAGCGGATGAAATCGTCGCCTGCGGCGGCTGGAGCCGGCGGCGCACGCTGTTCGGCGGCGACGCCTTCTCGGTCCGGGATTCAACGCAGCTGGATCCGGCCACGGACGCGGCCCGCATCCGGGCATTCTTCGTGCTTCCGTCCCATGCCCGGCGTGGCATCGGCAAGGCCATCCTGCATCGCTGCGAGTCCGAGGCGGCCGCGATGGGCTTCTCCCGATTCGCGCTCATGGCCACGCTGCCCGGCGTGGACTTCTATACGGCTCTTGGCTACGTGGCAGACGAACCTTTGCTGTATGACCTGGGCCACGGGCGTACGATTCGATTCGTGCCCATGCACAAGGTGACATCGCCCTGAGCTATTTCATCGACTGCACGTGCGCCACGAACTGGTCGAGGGCGATCTCGGTCCCCTCCTGCCAACCCGATGTCCTGTTCTTCTCGAAGTCTGCTTCGTCCCTGTGCAGCGCGGTGAAGACGTAGCGAGTGCCGGTTCCAGCGGTTTCCATCGTGACGATGGCAGTGATCGGGATGTCGTCAAAGACGGCCGGTCGGTAGCCGGGGAACAGCATCGAGGTCCACACCAGCCGCTCCATCGGGACGACGTCCAGGAAACAGCCGAGGTTGGGGAAATCCTGGCCGTCCTCCCCTGCGATGTCGATGCTGAAGATGCCGCCCGGTCGCACGTCCATTTCCGCCCGCGACACGCGGCCCCAGGCCCTGGGCATGTACCACTCCTTCAGGTGCTCCGGTTTCGTCAATGCTTCCCAGACGAGGCGCCTGGGAGCGTCGATGTACCGTTCGATGACGAGATCGAGCTTCGGGTTGATCGCGAACTGCTTGCTCATGATCCGGATTCCTTCGCCTTGAGTTTCCTGACGTATTGGTCGAGCTGGTCCAGCCGGGCTTCCCACAGCCGACGACGCGCGGTCAGCCAGTCTTCAGCAACCCTGAACCGTTCTGGTGCGATCTCGTATGTCCGGACGCGCCCTCGCTTCTTCGATTTCACCAGTCGGCTCTGCTCGAGCACCGACAGGTGCTGCACGAACGACGGGAGTTTCATGTCGAATGGTGCTGCCAGCTCGCTGACGGTGGCGGGTCCGACCGACAGCTGCTCCAGCACTTTCCGCCGGGTCGAATTGGACAGGGCATAGAAGACGTCGTCGGCGACTGCGGCTTGCAGCATTTCAGCACCCGTCGATTCGCTGGCCTGGCCAGCCTGCCGGCAGACTCTATCGCCAGGTCATACTTAGGTCAATACCTAAGTATTGCCCTGGGGTCGATGTCGATAGGAGCCAGTTCCCCTCGCCCATTCTTTGGCGCTATAACGTGAGACCAAGGAGCGACCCATGAATGCGTTGAGCCTGCGCGCTCGGTCCATCGGCGCAATCGCGATGCTGATGCTCGCCACGCCGTGCTTCTCCCAGGAGTTCAGGCGCCTCGATATCGCGGTGCAGCCCTTCGAGGCGCTGGGCCAGGCCGACCCTGAATTTGCGGCAATCCTGGCGCAACAACTCACGCAAGCGATCGAACGCAATTCCGATTTTCGCGTCGTGCCGGGCTCAAAGGTCTTCTACCTCAAGGGCCAGCTCATGGTTGACGAGAAGAGGCATACCTTGACGCTCAGGCTCTTCGACGCGAAGTTGGACAGGATGCTCTGGTTGCAGAATTACGACTTCGAAAAGGTCGCCGTAGGCCAGATGGCCGATGACCTCATCGAGGAGCTTTACGAAGCAACCCGCTACAACCGCTGGTAGCAACCGTCATGGCAATTCACTGGACGCAATCCACCGACGCGGTCGATTGGCAGGAAATGTCCGAGCTGTATCGAATCGCGCCCCTCGGCACCAAGAGCGGCGAGTGGCTGAAGACCGCTTTCTCGAACAGCATGTTCAAGTGCCTGGCATACGACGGCGACAGGATCGTGGCTGCCGGGCGCGCGGTGGCAGACGGCGTGGACTGTTCCTACCTCTGTGACATCGTCGTTCACCCTTCCTACCAGGGCGCCGGGCTTGGCAAGGAGCTCATCCAGAAGCTGGTTGACCTCTCCACTGGCCATCGGAAGATCATCCTTTACGCCGTGCCGGGCCGGGAGCCGTTTTACGAGAAGCTCGGCTTTCGCCGGATGAAGACTGCCATGGCCATATTCTCCGACCCGGCGCGGGCGGCGGCAGACGGGTATACGCAATAGCCATGCTGTCAGGCTCATGTCACTGCGGCGCCGTGCAGGTCGAAGTGCCGCGCAAGCCGCGCAGCCTCACCAGCTGCAATTGCTCGATCTGTCGCCGCACGGGTGGCCTCTGGGGCTATTACGACCGCAAGACGGTGAAGATCATTGCGCGCAAGGCCGCTGTGACGCGTTATGCCTGGGGCGACAAGTATTTGTGGACCTGCCGCTGCGCCATCTGCGGTTGCGTGACGCACTGGCTGCCCGTCAGCCGCGCCGCCCGCAGGATGGGAGTCAACTTCCGCAATTTCGATCCGTCCGTCATCGAATCGACCCGGATCCGGAGGCTGGATGGTGCCAGCACCTGGAAGTTCCTGGACTAGCCGATGCCGGATACCGACATCTCCTATGGCGACAACGTGCGGATCCAGCGCACGGCCGAAACCGAGCGCCTGGGCGTCGCGGAGATGATCGGAAACGTCTACGGCGAAACGAACCCCTCCGAATCGAAGGTCACGGTCGTCGGTGACCTGACGTCCGACTATGCCCTGAACGTCTATTTCGAGAAGCTCGACACCAGTTTCTGGTTCGCTCCCCAGCTGCTCGAGTTAGTGAATCACGCTCCGGGCACCGAGGTATTCGTCCACGGCTCCCCGTTCAAGTCCGTGCACCAGCGCGACGGGAGCTGGAAACAGGTGCCCGTGAATCCCGAACGCCGGTCCTGGATGGCCCGCCTGCTGCACAGGCTGAAACTGCCATGAAAACCGTATTCGAACCGTCGAACTCGCTGGAAGGCTACATGCTCCAGGACCTGCTGAAGCAACGCGGGATCGACTCGCGCCTCGACGGAGCGCACCTCCAAGGCGGCGTCGGGGAATTGCCGGCCAGCGGGCTCGTCCGGCTGGTCGTCAGCGAGGAAGACTTCGGCGCGGCGCGCGCCGTGATCGACGACTGGGAATCGGCGCATGTCACGGACCCGATCCCGGCGCCCGCGCGCCGCGTCTCGACGGGCTTCGCGGGCGGATTGGTCGGCCTGCTGGTGGGCGTTGCCGCGTCATACGCGTACTTTCGCGTTCCCGCGCCCGGCGACGGCATCGATCACGACGGCGACGGCTCCCTCGACGAGCGGTGGTTCACTTCCGCGGCCGGGACGATGGTCAGGAACGAGATCGATCGCGATTTCGACGGCAAGGCCGACGTCATTTATCGCTACGACCGGCAGGGCCGGCTCGACACGGCCGAGTCGGACGACAATTTCGACGGCGCCTTCGAGACACGATGGGACTACATCCGGGGCAGCGCCGCGTATGCCGAAGTCGATTCGGATGGCGATTCCGCCCCCGACCTGATCCTTCGGCTGGGTAACGGCGTGCTCGATTCGACGGAGTATTTCGTTCCCGGAATCGCGGATCCCGTCAGGAAGGAGTATTTCGACCTCAACCGGCTCACGAGCGCGGAGATCGACTCGGATCGCGACGGGCGGCTCGATACCCGTCTGACGTACTCGCCGCTCGCCGAGATCGTCGAAACCACGCGAATCGACGGGTCGAACTGACGCGAGGCGCACATGCATCCCCGACTGCGCATGGCTTACGACTCCGAGCTGCAAAACGCCCAGCGCGCGCTGTCGGATCACGACCTGGCGACGGCATTCGGACACCTCGAGCGGGCCCACATCCTCGGCCAGTGGTACGTCGGCGCGCACACGCGTGCGCACCTCGGCATGCTCCGCGTGGGCTGGCAACGGCGCGACCCGCGAGAGATCCTCGGGCAGCTGCTGCGCATACCCGGCGCGATACTCGGCTCGGCTTTGGGCCGGGTCCCGCGCGGCAATACGGGCGGATCGAACGTAAGCGCCTTCCTGGAAATGCCTATCGCGCCGGAACTGAAGGAACTCCTTCTGCTCGACAAGCGCTCGCGCCTGGACTGAGATCGCCGACGTGATCGAAGGCCGCTGCCACTGCGGTGCCATCCGCATCCAGGTCAACCGCGCTCCGCGGACCGTGACGCGCTGCAACTGCTCGATCTGCCGGCGCTATGCCGCGATTTGGGCCTATTTCGCACCCGCCTCCGTGCGGGTCGAAGCTCCGCGCGGCGGGCTCGAGAAATATGCCTGGCGGCGCAAGGTCCGCACATACTTCCGTTGCAAGCGCTGCGGATGCGTCACACACTACAAGTACCGGAAGCGGGGCCGCGGGTATCCCGTCGCTGTCAACGCGAGGAACTTCGATCCCGAGGTCCTCGCGGCCGCGCGAGTCCGGGACCTCGATGGCGCGTCCACCTGGACCTGGGAGTACGCACCGTGACAAGCCGCCCGATCATCGATACCGCGATTCTCATCGGCTGGTCGCCCGACGGACACTGCGTGTACAGCGCGGCGATTCCGCTCGGGGAGTATCGAGCCGGCGGGCACGCCTGGGACAAGCCGGATGGTGCCAAAAAGCTGCGGCTCGAGAAGCTGCGCGGATTCCTGTTCAACGCGAAAGGCGCCCTGATCGAGGAGTTCGAGAACAACTTCGACGCCGGCACCGGGCGCATGGAAGGCGGCTGGACGCGGCACGAGGACGGCAGGTTCCAGCGGCATGACGCAAACTAGGACATCAGACAGCCGAATCGCGGGACCGATGGCAAAGGCAACGACTCCGAAGACCGGCGCCGCCTCGCGTGCGATCGACGCGAAGATCAAGGAGTTGGGCGACTGGCGCGGCAAGACGCTCGCGCGCGTCCGCGGCTTGATCAGGCAGGCCGATCCGGCCGTCGTGGAGGAGATCAAATGGGGCGGCGTGCCGGTGTGGTCGCACAACGGCATCCTCTGCACGGGCGAAACCTACAAGAGCGTCGTCAAGCTGACCTTCGCCAAGGGCGCGTCGCTGAGCGACCCGTCCGGCCTCTTCAACTCGAGCCTCGAGGGCAAGGTGCGACGCGCCATCGACATCCGCGAGACGGACAAGATCAACGAGAAGGCGCTGAAGGAACTCATCCGCGCCGCAGTCAAGCTGAACAGCGGGGACTGAGATGCCACGACAACTGCCGACCTGCATCACCATGGCATTGATGAGCTTCGCGGCCCTGGCCCACGCGGACTCGCCCCCCGCGATCGAGTTCCTGAACTCCGGCAAGATCGTGCCGGCGACATTGCCCTTCTCGGAAGCCGTGCGCGTGGGCGACACGCTGTACCTTTCCGGCCAGGTCGGCATCAAGCCGGGCACGCTCGAGCTCGTCCCGGGCGGCATCCAGGCCGAGGCGCGCCAGACGCTCGAGAACATCAGGACGACGCTGGAAGCGCACGGCTATTCGATGCGCGACATCGTGAAGTGCACGGTGATGCTCGCCGACATCGCCGAGTGGGCGACGTTCAACGAGGTGTACAAGACCTTTTTCTCGCCGCCCTACCCCGCCCGCAGCGCGCTCGGCGCGAACGGGCTCGCCATCGGGGCGCGCGTCGAAGTGGAGTGCCTGGCGGTCACTGCGCGCGCTGGGGCAGACCGTCCTTGATCTCGTAATAGTCGCCCTTGTCGGCGACGAAGATGTGCTTCTCGATGTGGGTGCCGGTCGGCGCGTCGAAGGCGCCCATGGCGACGGAGATCGAGTCGCGCCCGACCGGATCCCAGAACAGCGAGGCGCCGCAGGTCGAGCAGAAGCCGCGCTGGATCCCGTCCGAGGAACGGAACCAGGCCACGGTGAACTCGCCATCCACCTTCAGCGCCTCGCGCGGCACGTCGGTCGAGACCCAGTAGTGACCCGAGGTCTTGCGGCACTGGGTGCAGTGGCAGGCATCCGCCGGCTTCAGGTCGCCCTCGACCGTGAATTTCACGGCGCCGCAAAGGCAGGATCCGGTGTGCATGGTGCATTCCTCGCAACTGCTGCATCATTCTAGGGGCTTATGAGCCCGAAGCTGCGCGCAATCCTCGTGGGCG
The DNA here is from genome assembly GCA_035281265.1 of Steroidobacteraceae bacterium. Classification (GTDB taxonomy): domain Bacteria; phylum Pseudomonadota; class Gammaproteobacteria; order Steroidobacterales; family Steroidobacteraceae; genus SCUD01. The sequence goes on along the minus strand of DATEEF010000083.1, from coordinate 5,664 downwards.
GGTCCATCGCCGGCGCACTCGACATCCTGTTCGCGATTTCCTTCGCCGCATATGGCGGCCGGACGCCCGTCTGGCTGCTGCAGACCGTGGCGACCGGTCTTCTCGGCGAAAACGCTTATGCCGGAGGTTGGGCCGCCGCGGCCCTTGGCCTGGCCGGCCATTTCGCGATGTCGTTCGGCTGGGCCGCGCTTTTCGTCCTCGCGGCCGCCCGCGTGCCGCGACTGATCGAGAGGCCCGTGATGTACGGCCTCCTGTTCGGCGCCATCGTGTTTGTCGCGATGCGTCTCGCGATCCTGCCGCTTTCCGCATTTCCGTACCCGGTCAGCTTCACGTCGCTCGGCGCGAGACTCGACCTCGTCTCGCACCTGTTCTTCTTCGGGCTCCCGATCGCCTGGGCCGCAGCCCGGTACCTCGCCCCAGCGAAGCAATCATGACGGTTGCCCTGGACCACCTGATGGTGCCCGCGCGCGACCGGGTCGCGTCGGCAAAGCAGCTCGGCGAGCTGCTGGGCGTGCCATGGTCGGCGACCGGTATCGGGCCGTTCGCGCCGGTCTACGTGAGCGATGGCTTCACGATCGATTTCGACACCTGGGGCGAGCCGTTCCCGCGCATTCATTACTGCTTCCGGGTGAGCGAGGATGAGTTCGACGCGATCCTGGGCCGCATCCGCGCGGCCGGCATCGAATATCGCAGCGACGTGCACGGACCCGTGGACAACGAGGTCAACACCCGCCACGGCGGCCGCATCGTCTACTGGAACGAGCCGGATGGCCATTACTGGGAGATGCTCACCCAGAGCTATGCGCGCCAGCCCTGACGAGGAAGTGGAATGATCGAGCGGCTCTCGACACCCGTCAGCGAAGCGGACCTGCGATCGCTTGCGCTGCTCCTGGTCGACGCGGTGGAATCCGGCGCGGCGGTCAGCTTCCTGACCGTGACGGAAGCGCAGGCGCTCGACTGGTGGCGCAAGCAGTTCGGCGCGCCCGCCTCGGGCAGCATCGTGCTGGTCGCGCGGGACGACCAGGGCATCGTGGGCTCCGTCCAGCTGCATCCCTCGTGGGCGCCCAACCAGCCCCACCGCGCGGATGTCGCCAAGCTGATCGTGCACCGGCGCGCCCGGCGTCGCGGCCTCGGCGCAGAGATGATGGCCGCCGTCGAGCGCGAGGCGGCAAACGCCGGCTACCGCCTGCTCGTGCTCGACTCGAAGCGGGGCGACGCGGGCGAGCGCCTTTACCGCAGGCTCGGCTGGAACGTCGTCGGGACGATCCCGCGCTACGCGCTCGACACGGACGGCCGGACGCCGCACGACACCGTCGTGTTCTACAAGGAACTGGGCGCGTAAGCGATGGCCATCCGGATCGTGAGGCTGGGATCGAAGCGCGTCGCCGGCGAGGGCTTGCGGCTCGGCACGGTGCGCCGGCCTCCGCGCGGCGTTCCCAAGGCGCGTTTCGCGACGGAGAACTGGTACGACACCTGGTTTCCGACACTCGCGCCCAGCGACGCAATCCTGAAGCTCGGGCAGCGCGCGCAAAGCGACGCGGCCTGGCGCCGCTTCGCGCGGCGTTACCGCGCCGAGATGAAGCGACCCGGGGCCGCGCAGGCGCTCGACTTGCTCGCCGCGCTGTCGCACCAGGCGAACTTCTCGGTCGGCTGCTACTGCGAGGACGAATCGCGCTGCCACCGCTCGCTGCTGCGGGCGCTCCTCGTCGAGCGCGGGGCCGATGTCCGCTGATGAACAGGCGCTCTGGGACGAGGCGGCGGCCCAGCTCACCTTTCACGCACGGGCAGGCCACGACTGGGTCGACACGCTGAACCGCCTGTGGCGCAAGAACCGCTTCGTGATGTCCCAGGACGGCGTGCTGAAGCTCGCCGAGCGGCCGCCGGTACTGACGCGCGAGATGCTGGCGATCTCCCGCGAGCGCTGGCCGCTCGAGCGCCTGGCGCCGCTCGTGCACGTGGACGCCCACGACCGCAGGCGGCCGAAGCGGAACGACCGGCCGATCCTGGTGCTCGAATGGCGGGGCCGCCATTTCCTGATCGACGGCATCAACCGGGTCAACCGGCGCGTGCGCGCGCGGGAGCCGGGACCCCACGATGTCATCGTGATCCACGGGAGAACCCCATGAAGGCATCAACCCGCGGCATGGCTGTCGCGTTCCTCGCGGCCGTCCTCGCCGTGCCGGCCGTCGCGGCCGACTGGGCCGCCGACGAGGCGGATATCCGCCGCCGGATCGACGAGTCCGTGCTCGCATTCAACCGGGGCGACCTGGCGGGGCATCTCGCGATCTACGACGAGCGGATCACGTTCATGACGAAGGATGGCCCGCAGCCGGGCGTCGCGCCGATCGAGAAGGCGTTCCGCGAGAAATACTTCCGCGACGGCAGGCCGATCCAGCAGCTGCGCTTCGAGCAGCTTGCGGTCCGCCCGCTCGGCCCGGACGCGGCGCTCGCGACCGCGCGCTGGATCCTCTCGGGCGGCGACCAGCCCGAGCTGTCCGGCTGGTTCACGCTGGCCTGGCAGCGAACGCGCGCCGGCTGGCGGGCGGTGCACGACCACTCCAGCTAGCGGTGCCGGGTCGCACATATCGAACATTTGAATCGCGCGGCCAAATGTTCGATATGTGCGACCCGGCACCATATAATTCCGGCCCCCGATGTCGTACCAGATCAAGATCGTCGAGAAGCCGACCTACCTGCACATCACCGTGACCGGGGCCAACACGCTGGAGAATGTCGCGGGCTACCTGCAGGACGTCATGCGCGAGTGCGAAGCGCGGCAGTGCTTCAACGTGCTGATCGAGGAGCGGCTCACGGGCCGCCGGCTCGAGACCTGGGACGTCTACCAGATCGCCTCGGACAACAGCGCCCTGGCGCGCGGCGTGTTCCGGGCGATCGCCTACGTCGACGTCAACGCGGGTGGCGACCTCATGAAGTTCGCGGAGACGGTCGCGAACAATCGCGGCGTGCCGATCAACCTCTTCACGACCGTCGCGGACGCGGAAGCCTGGCTCGCCGGCAAGACGCGGTGATGGCCGGCGCCGGCTACGCGACCCTCTGGGAGTTCACCGTGGCCGCCGCGCGCCAGGCGGAATTCGAGGCGCACTACGGGCCGGACGGGACCTGGGCGCGGCTGTTCCGCCGCGCGGATGGCTACCTCGGCACGGAGCTGCTCCGCGATCGCGTTGATCCGCTGCGCTACCTGACGATCGACCGCTGGGAGTCCCGCGAGGCCTGGCAGGCATTCCGTCGCGCGCACGGGGCGGAGTACGAGCGGCTGGACCGCCAGTTCGAGGGCCTCACGACACGCGAGGCGCCGCTCGGCGAATATGCGCCGGCCGGCGACAGGACGTCGTGACCGCGCGACTCGACTGCGGCTCGTTCATCCTCCGCGGCTGGGAGGAAGCGGACCGCGATTCGCTGGTCGCGCAAGCGAACAACCGCAATGTCTGGCGTAATCTCCGGGACCGCTTTCCGCACCCCTACACCGAGAACGACGCCGAGGCCTGGCTCGCGCTCGCGCGCGCGCAGCCGGACTGGCTCAACTGGGCGATCGTGGTCGACGACGCCGCGGTCGGCTGCGTCGGCCTCGAGCCACTCACGGACGTCCACGCGGCCACGACGCACATCGGCTACTGGCTCGGCGAGCCGTTCTGGGGGCGCGGCATCATGACGGCCGCGGTGCAGGCGATTGCCGACCATGCGTTCAGCCCGCTCGGCTTCAAGCGCATCGAGACCCCGGTGTTCGCCTGGAATCCCGCCTCGATGCGGGTGCTGGAAAAATGCGGCTTCGTGCGCGAGGGCGTCATGGCGAAGAGCGTGCTCAAGGACGGCGAGCTGATCGACAGCGTGCTCTACGCGCGGGTCGCGCCATGACCGCCACCGCGAAGTTTCCGCTCGAAGGCGGCTGCGACTGCCACGGCATTCGCTACCGCATGGAAACGGCGCCACTCTTCGTGCATTGCTGCCACTGCCGCTGGTGCCAGCGCGAGTCCGGTGCCTCCTTCGCGCTGAACGCGATGATCGAAACCGACCGGTTGACGGTCCTCGCCGGCGCGCCCGAGATGGTCGACACGCCCTCCGCGAGCGGCAAGGGCCAGCTTATCGCGCGCTGCCCGCGATGCCGCATTGCGCTCTGGAGCCACTACGCGGGCGCCGGCCGGCTGGCCGCATTCGTCCGGGTCGGCACGCTCGACGACCCCGATGCCCTGCCGCCGGACGTCCACATCTTCGCGTCGTCGAAGCAGCCCTGGGTCGTCCTGCCGCCCGGGACGCCGGCATTCCCCGAGTTCTACGACCGCAAGCAGCTGTGGCCGGCGGACAGCCTGGCCCGCCGCGAGGCGCTACTCGCGAAGCGGCCCGCGTGAGAAAATGCCGCGGCGCGCGGACCGCGCTGCCGGATCCCAAGGACGTCCCATGAACGAACCCATTTCACGCAGCCTCGTCGTCGTCGGCGCCAGCCTGCTGCTCGGCTTCATCGCCCTCGGCTGGCTGCTCGGCAACTACGCCGTGCGCGTGAAGAAGTTCGACCGCACCGTCGTCGTCAAGGGCCTCTCCGAGCGCGAGGTGCCGGCCGACGTCGCGATCTGGCCGCTCACCTTCCAGGAGGCGAGCAACGACCTCGCCGCCCTGTTCGGTTCCGTGCAGCGCAAGAACGCGATCATCACCGAGTTCCTCGGCAAGCACGGCATCGCAACCGAGGCGATCACCGTTGGCGCGCCCGCGGTCAACGACCGCTACGCGCAGGCCTATGGCGATACGGGCAACATCGTCTACCGCTACACGGCGAGCTCCACCGTGACGGTGTACTCGACCGACGTCGCCGCCGTGCGCAAGGCCATGGGCGACGTCATCTCGCTCGGCCAGAAGGGCGTCGCACTCTCGGGCGAGGGCTACCAGGGGCAGACCCGGTTCGAGTTCACGGGCCTCTCGAAGCTGAAGCCCGAGATGATCGAGGAAGCGACCAAGAACGCGCGCGCCGTCGCGGAGAAGTTCGCCGAGGATTCCGAGAGCCGGCTCGGCAAGATCCGCTCCGCGCAGCAAGGCCAGTTCTCGATCGAGGACCGCGACAGCACGACGCCGCACATCAAGAAGGTGCGCGTCGTGTCGACCGTCGAGTACCACCTCGCGGACTGAGCTCCCATGGTCGAGCACGCCGAATCCGACGAGGACATCCTCGCCTGCTACGACGTCATGGCGGAGCTTCGTCCGCACGTCGCGCGCGACGGCTTCCTGACGACGGTGCGGGCGATGCAGAAGGACGGCCTCAGGCTCGCATTCATCCGCGACGGCGGGAAGGTCGTCGCCGTCGCGGGTTACCGCCTCTCCACCAACCTCTTCTGCGGCCGCCACCTGTACGTGGACGACCTCGTCACCGCGGACGCCGAGCGCTCGAAGGGCCACGGCAAGGCCCTGCTCGCCTGGCTGCGCGCCCTCGCCGTCACCGAGGACTGCGACGTCTTCCACCTCGACTCCGGCGTGCAGAGAAAACGCGCGCACCAGTTCTACCTGCGCGAAGGCCTCGATCTCGCGGGCTATCACTTCAGCGAGCGGCTGAAGCCCCGGGACTGACGTGCATACGCGAGAGCGCCTCGCGCCCCGGCCTTCGCGGGCGCTCAACCAGGCGACACTCGCGGCCGGCGTGCGCGCGCTCGCCGCGCGCGACCC
>DATEEF010000082.1:0-5556 GCA_035281265.1 Steroidobacteraceae bacterium | reverse complement strand
GTCGGCCACGCCGCGGAAGTAGATCGCGCCGCGCCCCGGCGTGACCGCGTTGTAGCTGAGGCTCGGCACGAAGCGCTGGAAGTCCTCGACGCTCGTCAGGTTCGCGCGCTCGAGCTGCTGCTGGCTGATCGCCTGGATTTCCTGCGGAATGTCGAGCAGCGTCTCCTCGCGCTTGCGGGCCGTGACGATGACGGCTTCGAGGTCCGCGGCCTGCGACTGCTGGGCCAGCACGGCCGGCGCATAGTTGCCGGTGAGCGCGACGGAGACCGCATAGGCGATGCGGATGACGGGGACTTTGCTGCTTTCGCTGGAGTTCATGTCTTCACCTCGTGCGCGCACCATCGGAGGATAGACCAAGTCAGCCTTCCCGGCCAAACGCCGGCAAAACCGGTCGCAGGATCTCGATGAGCGGCGCAAGCTGCCGCTCGTACCGGCGCCAGACGCCGATCGAGCTGTCGTAAATCGGCAGCCGTACCTGCTCGGAGCTCGCCGTGCGGATCGCGCGCTCGGTCTCGTAGTAGCGCAGGCAGGCGTCTTCCCAGGGCAGGCCGCAGTGCTCGAGCAGGCGGCGCGTCTGCCCGGCCTGGTCGGCGACCATGTCCTCGTAGCGGACGTCGAGGACGCGCCCGGGCAGCACGGCGTGCCAGTGCGCCATCATCTTTTCGTACTCGAGGTAGTACTCGCCCAGCTCGGTGAGATCGTAGGTGAACGGCTGGCCGCGCGCGAAGAGCTGCTTGTAGCAGGAGAGGCAGGTGTCGAGCGGATGCCGGCGCGCATTGATGATGCGCGCATTCGGCAGCGCGAGCGCGATGAAGCCGATGCTCGGGAAATTGTTCGGGTTCTTGTCGATGAAGCGGGGCGCGGCGCCGCGGTACTGCCGCGTGCGCTCGATGTACGAGCTGCCGAGCGCGCGCCATCCCGCGGCGTCGAGCTTGCGCAGGACCTCGGGATAGGCGTTGCGGTCCGCGCGGTCGCGCCCGAACTGCTGGATCAGCCGGCCGATCTCGGGCAGCTCGTGCGTCCCGTCCACCTGCGAGTGGCTCGAGAGGATCTGCTCGATCAGCGTCGAGCCCGAGCGCGGCAGTCCCACGACGAAGATCGGCGCCGGGTCCGGGTCGCCGTCGCCCGCGTGCCCGGCGAGGAAGTCGCCGTCGAACACGCGGCGAATGCGCTCGTTGATGACCTCGGTCTGCACCGGGTCGTACTCCTCGAGCGGGCGCCGCGCCCGGTTGCCCTGCTCGAAGTGCCCGAACGCGCGCGCAGGGTCGCCGCGGTCCTCGTACGCCTTTCCGAGCGCGAAGTTGAACTGCACGCGCGCCTCGGGAACCGTCGCCGCGGCGAGCTGCTGCTCCATCGCCGCGACCTCGGCATCGTCGAAGCGGAAGGTCTTGAGGTTCGACAGGCTCCACCAGGCCTCGCTGTGGTCCGGGCGAAGCTCCGCGGCCCGGCGATAGGCCGCGATCGCCTCGGCCTGCCGGCCGACCGTCTTCAGCGTGTTGCCGAGGCCGAGCCAGGGACCCGACGCCCGCGGATTCAGCGCGGCCGCGCGCCGGAACGATTCGATCGCGTCACCGTGGTCTCCGGAGCGCGCCTGGATGTTGGCGAGGTTCACCAGGACCTGGATGGAGCGGGGGGCCATGAGCGCCGCGCGCTCCATGCTGGCACGCGCTTCGGTGAGCTCCAGGCGCTCGAGCTGCGCGCGCCCGAGGTCGATCCAGGCAGCGAGGAAATCCGGCGCGATCTCGACCGCGCGCTTCAGCAACTGCTCGGCCTGCCCGTAGTGCTCGGTATGCATGGCGATGAGCGCGAGCAGGCGCAGTGCCTCGAGGTTGCGGGGATCCTGCTTCAGGATGTCGCGATAGACGGCTTCGGCCGCCTCGTACCGTCCCGCGCGCTGGTGTTCGGCGGCTTTCGCGAGGCGCTCGCGGGCGGGGTCCGAGCGCAGGAACGCCTGCATCGCCGCTTCCGCCTCGTCGTCGCGTCCCGCTTCGCCCAGCGCCGCCACGAGCGCGAGCTGCGCCGACTTGAGCTGCGGATTGAGGCGCAGCGCCTCGCGCAGGCTCGCGATTGCTTCATCCCCGCGGCCTTGCTGCTGCAACGCGCGGCCGAGCTCCTCGTGTCCCTTCGCGTAGTTGGGCTCCTCCGCCAGCGCGAGTCGCAGCAGCGCTTCGGCTTCCGCGCCGCGGCCCTGCCGGTTGAGCGCGGCGCCGAGGAGGGAGGACAGGTTCGGCTCGCCCGGGTCGTCCCCGAGCGCGTCGCGGCAGATCCGCTCCGCCATGGGTGCGTCGCCCGCGCGCAGGAATGTCAACGCACGTTCGAATGCGGCGCGGGTCTGTTCGGGCCTGGCGATCGCGGCGCTCCCGGGAATCGGTTCGCCGCCCATGATAGGGGATTGCGCGCGCTTACTTCGGGTACAACAGCGTCACCACGAAGCGCAATCCCCAGTCGGCGCCGCCGTCCGGCGTCTCGAGGTAGTAGCGCGCACCGAAGGCGAAGCTCAGCCGCTGGTTGCCGATTTTCGTCACTTCCGAGAACGTGAGGTTGAACGGCGCGTTCCATTGCTCCGCATCGAAGTCGTAGGTGCTCTCGAAGTTGGCCGTCAGCGTGCGGCCCTTGCCTAGCGCCTTCGCCAGGAACGGCTGGAGGAACATCGAGTTGACGTCCGCGCGGTCGTCATCGCCCGCGACCGAAACCAGGTAATTGACGAGGGCGCCATAGGTCCAGCCGCCTTGCGTCTGCTTCAGCGCCACTGCGGTTGGGCCGAGGGCCCACTGTTCCGTGCCGAGCACCTCCTCGCTCGCCGTCGGCAGCAGGAAGGCGGGACCTACGCCCCAGATCCAGCCGCTGGACGTGGGATGTTTCGGCGAGAAGAACAGGCTCTGGGTGACGTCGCCGATGCCGCTCTCGCTGCTGCCCGGCGTCACGTCCTGGTGGATGACGGGCAGGATCGTGCGCGAAATGATGTTCCAGTCGTCGTTCAGGGAGATCGGAACGACGGGTTGCACGTTGAGGAGCCAGCGCTCGCCGTCGCCGCCGGTCCCCAGCCCGTCGTCCCAGTTGAGCTGCAGCGGCACGCTGATGAGTGACGCGACGGGATTCGACAGCTGCTTCGCCAGTGCGTCGGCGTCACCGCCGGCGCCCTGCGCCTCGGCCAGCACTCCGGGGGAGACCAAAGCGCAGGCGGCGAAGGCGGCGAGGGCCGCCTTCGCCGCGCCATCATTCCTGGCTATCCGCACGCGTCAGTCGGCGCCGCCAGGCGACGTAGGGCGCCGCGGCGACCATGCCGACCAGCAGGTAAAGAAGCACGATCACGGCGGGAGCCTTGTCATCCGGCGCAATGGTGCCGAGGACGGCGAGCGCGACACCTGGATGGCGCGTCGCGGTCGCAAGCGCGAGCGCGCTGCGATCGTCTTGCGCGGGACCGCCCAGCAGGTGCCCGACGGCGAGTCCCGTCAGCGTGAACAGGACGATCGCGAGGACGTTGTAGTGGCCCAGCTGGGCCGCGAGGGCATGGCGACCCGCATAGAGCAAGGGCAGCAGCGCGAGCAGCAGCAGCACGAGAGCGAACACCGACAGCGGATTCGCAGCCTTTCCGGCGAAGCCAGGCGCGAGCCGGCCGACGATGAGACCGGCGGCCACGGGAAGCAGGACGGAAGTCGCGACGACCGGGATGACAACACCGTAAGGAACGTCGAGCTCGCGCCCGAAGAGACGTCCAATGATCGCGACGCCCGCCGGCACGACGACGATTGCGGCCGCCGCGGCGACGACCAGCAGCCCCAGCACGAACTCCGCCGAGCCGCCGACCTTCATCTGCTTGCCCGGAAGCACGGGCGGCACGGGCGACAGCGCGAGGAGCAGGAGGGCGACCTTGAGCGACTGGCTGAGGTCGAACGTGAGCGCTACCAGAACCGCGATGGCCGGCATGACGACGTACATCGAAAGCAGCGAGCGTGCAAGCAGCCCCGGCGAGCCGAAGGTGATGCGCGTGCGCGCAAGTCCCGCCCGCATGGCGACGGAAAAGACCATCAGCGCCATGCTGAGGTTGATCGCGAGGCCGATGATCTTCGCGGCACTCATGGTGACGAGTCCGGGTTTCGTGCTGACGCGGCGAGCATACGCCAGCGCGCCGCGCCGGGCTACGCGGCGTCGAGTTCGCGCAGCAGCGTTTCGATGACTTGCGGCACGACGGGCTTGGTCAGGTGATGGTCGAATCCGGCCGCGAATGCGCGCTCCCGGTCCGCATCCTGTCCCCAGCCGGTGATGGCGACGAGGCAGACGCCTTGCCCCCAGTCGGTTGCGCGAATGCGCCGCGCGAGGTCGTAGCCGTTCACGTCCGGCAGGCCGATGTCGAGCAGCACCGCTTGCGGCCTGAAAGCCTGGCCGAGCGCGAGGCCGCCAAGGCCGGTATAGGCCGTCGCCGTGCGATGTCCCTGCAGCTCGAGCAGGGTCGCGCTGCTGTCGGCCGCATCCCGGTTGTCGTCAACCACGAGGACACGGCGCGAGCGCGCGCCCAGCGCGCGCACGGCCTCCGGCACGATCGCAGACGGGCCGGTCAACTGGCCGACGGGCAGGCGCACGACGAACTCGCTGCCGCGTCCCGGGCCCTCGCTGCGCGCGCTCACCGAGCCGCCGTGCAGGTTGACGAGACCGCGCACGAGCGCGAGCCCGACGCCCAGCCCGGTCTCGGAGCGCTCGAGCGTGGTATGGGCCTGCGAGAAGAGGTTGAACAGCTTCGGCATCATCTCGGGCGGGATGCCCATGCCGTTGTCGCGGACCTTCACGGTGACGCCCGCCGTGGTGTGGCTCACCTCGAGCTCCACGCGCCCGTGCTCGCCCGTGTACTTGGCGGCGTTGATCAGCAGGTTCGAGAAGACCTGCGCGAGGCGCACCGCATCCGCGTCGATCGCGACCGGGTACCCCGGCTGCGTCACAACCAGCTCATGATGCTTCGCCTCGAGGAACGGCTGCGCGGCCTCGACCGCGGTCGAGATCACCTCGGCGAGATCGACGCGCGAGCGCTTGAGCTCGAGCGTGCCGCGCGTGATGCGCGAGATGTCGAGCAGGTCGTCGAGGAGTCGGCTCATGTGCGCGACCTGCCGCTCGATGATGGCCTCGGCCCGCAGCTTCTGCTCGCCGGTGAGATCCGGCCGGGCGATCGTCGCGAGCGCGTAACGGATCGGCGCGAGCGGGTTGCGCAGCTCGTGCGCGAGCAGGGCGAGGAACTCGTTCTTGCGCCGGTCCGCTTCCTGCAGTGCCTGCTGGCTCTGGCGCAGCGTCTGCTCGAGCCGGATGCGCTGTATGAAGTCGCTGGCCTGCCGGCAGTACAGCTGCAGGCGGCGCATCTCGGCTTCGCTCGGCCGGTGCGGCTCGCTGAAATGCACCGAGATCGCGCCGAGCCGCGACCCGTCCGCTGCGAACAGCGGCACGGAAATGACCGAGCGGTAGCCGGAATGGCGCGCGATCTCCTGGAACGGCTCATAGGCTTCGTCCAGGACGACGTCCTCGATCACGACCGTGCGGGCCTGCGTCAGGGCACGGCCGCAGGCGGCGCGC
>DATEEF010000081.1:0-10858 GCA_035281265.1 Steroidobacteraceae bacterium | reverse complement strand
GCGCGCAATGGAAACGTTTCCGCGGGAACGCCGAATACCTAATCGACCGCTGATGTCACCAGCCGCGCCGCGGCGAGGTCCGCGATCGCCGTGCCCACCGACTTGTAGAGCGTGATTTCCTCCGTCGTCCGGCGGCCGGGCACGCGCCCGCTCACGAGGTCCGCCAGCTCGCCTTCCACCTGCTCGCGGCGGACGATGCCGCGCGCGATCGGGTCGATCAGGTCGCCCGCCTCCGCCAGTGTTCCCTCGAAGGTATCCACGAAGATGCGCGACCGGCGGACGGCCTCGTCGTCCGACTCGCGTGTATCGGGCGTGAAGCTGCCGACGAGGTCGACGAACGCGCCGGGCGAAAGCCACCGCCCTTCGAGCAGCGGCGCCCTGCTGCTCGTCGCGCAGGAAACGATGTCCGCCTCGCGGACCGCGGCTTCGAAGGAGGCCGCCGCGCGCACGTCGACATCCGCACCGACGAGCGGCCGAATCGCCTCGACGGTCGCCTGCGCACGCTCCGGCCTGCGGCCCCAGACGTCGATCCGCTCGATTGGGCGCTCGACCGCGTGCGCGGCCGCCATCCACGGCGCGAGTGCGCCGGTGCCGGCGAGCGCCAGCCGGCGGCTGTCCGGGCGCGAGAGGTATCTCGAGGCGAGGGCGGAGGCCGCGGCCGTGCGCAGGCGCGTCACCATCGTGCCGTCGATCAGCGCGAGCGGCACGCCCTCGGCCGAAAAGACGACGATGGCCGCCTGGATCGTCGGCAGGTTGCGCCGCGCGTTCTCCGGCAGGTAGGTGATCAGCTTGACGGCCGCGGTCCCGTCCTCGGCGAAGGCCGGCATGATGAAGAAGTGCCGGTCACCCGTACCGCCCGGCGGCGCCAGGACCTGGCGCAGCGGAACGAACGGCGGCACGCGGAACGCTTCCTCCAGGCAATCGATGAGCGCCGGCCACGGGGACCGGGCGAGCACCTCGCCGGCATCGATGACCCGCATCAGGCGACGCGCACGGGGATCTTCTGCGCCCTGATCCTCTGTCCCCACTCGCGGGGCCCGCTGTCATGCACGGAATCCCCGCGCGCATCCACCGCGACGGTGACGGGCATGTCCGCGACCTCGAACTCGTAGATTGCCTCCATGCCGAGTTCCGGGAATGCGACGACGCGCGCCTTGCGGATCGCCTTCGACACGAGGTACGCCGCGCCACCGACGGCGATCAGGTACGCGGCCCCGTGCCGCTTGATCGACTCGATCGCGGCCGGCCCGCGCTCGGCCTTGCCGACCATTGCGAAGAGGCCGGTCTTCTCGAGCATCAGGTCGGTGAACTTGTCCATTCGCGTCGCCGTCGTGGGTCCCGCCGGGCCGACGGCTTCGTCGCGCACGGGATCGACGGGCCCCACGTAGTAGATGACGCGCCCGCGCAGGTCGACCGGCAGCTCCTTGCCTGCCGCCAGCAGGTCCGCGAGCCGCTTGTGAGCGGCATCGCGCCCCGTGAGCATGCGCCCCGAGAGCAGCAGCGTCTGCCCCGGCTTCCACGCGCGAACCTCTTCCTGCGTCAGCGCATCGAGGTTCACGCGCCGCGATTCGGCGGCGGGCTTCCATTGAACGTCGGGCCACAGGTCGAGCGGCGGCGGGTCGAGCGCGACCGGCCCGCTGCCGTCGAGCACGAAGTGCGCATGCCGCGTCGCCGCGCAGTTCGGGATCATCGCGACGGGCTTGGACGCCGCGTGCGTCGGGAAGCTGCGGATCTTGACGTCCAGCACCGTGGTCAGGCCGCCGAGACCCTGCGCGCCGATGCCGAGCGCATTCACCTTCTCGAAGATCTCGATGCGCAGCTCCTCGAGCTTCGACGCCGGCCCGCGCGCGAGCAGCTCGTGCATGTCGATCGGGTCCATCAGCGATTCCTTCGCGAGGACGACGGCCTTGTCGGCGGTGCCGCCGACGCCGATGCCGAGCATGCCGGGCGGGCACCAGCCGGCGCCCATCTCCGGCACCGTCTCGAGCACCCAGTCGACCAGCGAGTCGGAGGGATTCAGCATCGCCAGCGTCGACTTGTTCTCGGAGCCGCCGCCCTTGGCCGCGACGATCACCTCCACGGTGTCGCCCGAGACCAGCTCCACGTGCACGACGGCCGGCGTGTTGTCGCCGGTGTTCTTCCGGGCGAAGAGGGGATCGGCGACGATCGAGGCGCGGAGGCGATTCTCGACGAGCCCGTATCCGCGCCGCACGCCCTCGTCGACCAGTTCCTGCAGGCTCTTCGTCGTGTCCCAGCGCACGTCCATGCCCGCCTTGACGAACACGTTGACGATGCCGGTGTCCTGGCAGAGCGGGCGGCGGCCCTCCGCGCACATCCGCGAGTTGGTCAGGATCTGCGCGATCGCATCCTTCGCCGCGGGCGACTGCTCGCGCGCGTATGCACGGCCGAGGTGCTCGATGTAGTCCGCGGGATGGTAGTAGGAGATGAACTGCAGCGCGTCCGCGACGCTCTGCACGAAGTCGGCTTCACGGATCACGGGGCTCACGGCCCCGCGATTCTACCTGACGAACGCGGCCCCGCGGGTCAGGAAGGTGTAGTCGCCCTCGATCGCCATGAAGCCGATCAGTATCAGGAGGCACAACGGCGGCACGAGGATCGCGAGCTTGAGCGCGAGCCGCTCCCAGGCCATGTGCATGAAGATCGCGACGATGAATCCCGCCTTCAGCAGCATGAAGGTGATGATCAGCGACCAGCGCAGCATCCCCTTCAGGTGGAAGTAATCCACCATGTACGAGAAGGCGGACAGCACGAACAGGAGCACCCAGATCCACAGGTAGATCGTGAGCGGGTGCTGCTGATGGCCTTCGGACGGTTGCACTGCCTGGTTCATGCGGTCACCACAGGTAGAAGAATGCGAAGATGAACACCCAGACGAGGTCGACGAAGTGCCAGTACAGGCCCGCGACCTCGACCGTCTCGTACGAGCCCTTGCGGTCGTAGAACCCGGAGCCCACGCGCTTCGCGGTGACGAGCAGGTAGATGACGCCCGCCGACACGTGGCAGCCGTGGAAGCCCGTGATCATGAAGAACGCGGACCCGAACTGCGGCGCGCCCCATGGGTTACCCCAGGGCCGCACGCCCTCCATGATCAGCTTCGTCCACTCGAAGGCCTGCATGCCGACGAATGTCGCGCCCAGCGCCGCGGTCGCGCAGAGGAGCATCACGGTCCTCCTGCGGTCCTTGCGGTAGCCGTAGTTCACCGCGAGCGCCATCGTGCCGCTCGAGGTGATCAGCACGAAGGTCATGATCGCGATCAGGATCATCGGGATGTCCCGACCGAACAGGTGCAGCGCGAACACCTGGCTGGGGTTCGGCCAGGAGTCCATGGTCGAGATCCTGACGTTCATGTAGCCCGTCAGGAAGCAGGTGAAGATGAACGTGTCCGAGAGCAGGAAGATCCACATCATCGCCTTGCCCCAGGGCACCGAGAACGCCTGCCTGTCGGAGGCGAAGTCGGACGCGACCTGCTGGAGCGGGGGCAAGGCGTGGGCGTCGTGGGCCATGGGCAGTGCGTCCTCTCAGAGATAGAGCAGCACGCCGAACACGGCGAGCCACACGAGCAGCAGGAAATGCCAGTAAGTCGCGCAGAGCGAGAGGCTCTGCCGCAGGTCGACGAGCTCCGCGCCGCCGGCGAAGCGGTGCGCGGCGCGGCCGAGCACGTACAGGCCGCCGAGCAGGTGCAGCCCGTGCACGATCGTCAGCACGTAGAAGAACGCGATCGCGGGGCTGCCCTGCACGTAATACAGCGTCGGCCCGATCGCCTGCCAGGCGGCGACCTGCCCGGCGAGGAACCCGATCGAGAGGACGCCGGCGGCGACGAGCGCCGTTCGGGCGAAGGGACGCCGGCCGTGCGCGACCGCGGAGGAGGCGAGCTGCATCGCGACGCTCGCGCCGAGGAGCACGACCGTGTTGAGCCAGACGATGCGCGGCACGGTCAGGTGGCACCAGCCGACGCCGTGGTGCATGCGCATGGAATAGGCGGACAGGAACAGCGCGAAGAGCGAGGTCACGACCGCCATGAACACCCAGAGGCCGATGCGCGCGGGCGAAATTCCGATCGCGCCCACGTCGCCCTTCTGCTCGCGGTTCTCCCAGGGCTTGGCCGTGAGCCGGCTCGCGACCGCGAACCAGGCCGCGACGCCGACGAGGAGCGCGACGACGATCGCCGTGTTGCTCAACGGGGCGCCTTGTCTTCGCCGTGGCCGAAGCCCGTCGCGTTCCGCGCGTCGACGGGCACGGTCTGCGGGATGAAGTCGTCGGCCGCGCCGGGCACGCTGTAGTCATAGGCCCAGCGGTGCACGACGGGCAGGCGCGGGCCCCAGTTGCCGTGATGCGGAGGCGTGTCGGGCGTCTGCCACTCGAGCGTCGTCGACTTCCACGGGTTGGGCGGCGCCTTCTCGCCCTTCCACAGGCTCACGATCATGTTGTAGAGGAAGATCACCACGGAGCCGGCGACGACCAGCGCCGCGATCGTGATCGCCGCGTTGATCGTGTGCACCGACTGCGGCAGGAACTCGGTGTCGCCGAGCGCGTAGTAGCGCCGCGGCACGCCGAGGATGCCCAGGTAATGCATCGGCAGGTAGATCGCGTAGGTGCCGAGGAAGGTCAGCCAGAAATGGATCTTGCCGAGCCGATCGTCGAACATGCGGCCGGTGATCTTCGGGTACCAGTGGTAGATCGCGCCGAACACCACGAGGATCGGCGATACGCCCATCACCATGTGGAAGTGCCCGACCACGAAGTAGGTGTCCGAGAGCGGCAGGTCCACCGTCACGTTGCCGAGGAACAGGCCCGTGAGGCCGCCGTGGACGAACGTGAATATGAAGCCGATGGCGAACAGCATCGGCACGGTCAGGTGGATGTCGCCTTTCCAGAGCGTGAGCACCCAGTTGTACACCTTGATCGCCGTCGGCACCGCGATGATCAGCGTCGTGGTCGCGAAGAAGAACCCGAAGTAGGGGTTCATGCCCGACACGTACATGTGGTGCGCCCACACGACGAACGACAGGCCGCCGATCGCGAGGATCGCCCAGACCATCATCCGGTAGCCGAAGATGTTCTTGCGCGCGTGCGTCGAGAGGAGGTCCGACACGATGCCGAAGGCGGGCAGCGCGACGATGTACACCTCGGGGTGCCCGAAGAACCAGAACAGGTGCTGGAAAAGCAGCGGGCTGCCGCCGGCGTGCTCGGGCGTGCCGCCCATCGAGTTGATCGCGGGCATGAAGAAGCTCGTGCCCAGCGTGCCGTCGAGCGTCATCATGATCGCGGAGACGAACAGGGCCGGGAAGGCGAGGAGGCCGAGGATCGTCGCCATGAAGATGCCCCAGACCGAGAGCGGCATGCGCATCAGCGTCATGCCGCGGCAGCGCGCCTGCAGCACCGTCGTCACGTAGTTGAGGCCGCCCATCGTGAAGGCGACGATGAAGATGCCGAGCGACACCAGCATCAGGATGATGCCCCAGCCCGCGCCGGGCGTCCCCGGCAATACGGCCTGAGGCGGGTAGAGCGTCCAGCCCGCGCCGGTCGGACCGCCCGGCACGAAGAAGCTGGCGAGCAGCACGATGACCGCGAGGAGGTAGACCCAGAAGCTCAGCATGTTCATGTACGGGAACACCATGTCCCGCGCGCCGCACATGAGCGGGATCAGGTAATTGCCGAAGCCGCCGAGGAACAGGGCGGTCAGCAGGTAGATCACCATGATCATCCCGTGCATGGTGATGAACTGGTAGTACCGGTTCGGGTCGACGAAGTGGAACTGGTCCGGGAAGCCGAGCTGGAGGCGCATCAGCGCCGACAGCACGAGCGCCACGAGCCCGACGAAGATCGCGACGATGGCGTACTGGATGGCGATGACCTTGTGGTCCTGGCTCCAGATGTACTTCTCGATGAAGGTGTGCGGATCGTGGATGGGAGCATCGCGGTCCGCGATTGCGACGTAAGCCATCAGTCGTCCCTCCCGTCCGCCATCGCCGTGCGCGCGGGCTCCGTTTCGAGCGTGTTGATGTAGGCGACGACGTCGTTGATGGAGCGCTCGTCCTTGAGCGAGTCCGCCATCGTCGCCATCTGCCAGCCGTAGTAGTCGGCATCGTGCGAGCCGCGGATGCCGTGCTGGAAGTTCTGCAGCTGCCGCACCAGGTACCAGTCCGACATGTCGGCGAGCCGCGGCGCGTTCAGGGCCCAGACGCCTTCGCCCTGGCGGCCGTGGCAGTTGCCGCAGGTCACGTACAGGCGGCGGCCGCGGTCTACGTTCCCGGTCACGCTGGCCTCGCCCTCGTGCCCCTGCAGCGACTCGATGTACGCGGACAGGTTACGGATGGCCGCGTCGTCGGGGAGCATGGAGGCGAAGGCGCGCATCTGCGCGCCGTAGACATCCGACTCGTGTGCGCCGCGCCGTCCCTCGCGGAACGCGTGGAGCTGCCGCGCGACGTACCAGGCGTCCTGCCCCGCGAGCCGCGGCGCGTTGAGGGCCGGGTTCCCCTCGCCGGCGGGCCCGTGGCAGGCGGTGCACACGGCGTACTGGCCCGCGCCGGCCGCCGCGTCGGCCTTCGCGAGCGCCTGGGTCTGGCTGAACGTCGGCAGCGCGGCGAGCCAGGTGTCGAACTCGTCGCGCGGCGTCACGACGACGCGCCCGCGCATCGCGAAGTGCCCGACGCCGCACAGCTCCTCGCACAGGATCTCGTACGAGCCGGGCACGGTCGGCGTCAGCCACATGTGCGTGACCATGCCGGGGACGAGGTCCATCTTCACGCGGAACTGGGTGACCGTGAAGTTGTGCAGCACGTCCTTGGAGCGCAGTAGCACCTTGACGGGCTGGTCGACCGGCAGTCGCAGCTCCGGGCTCGCGACCAGCACGTCGTCCCCGCCCGCCGGATCCTCGGGATCGAGCCCGAACGGGTTGTCCGGCGAGACAAGGGCGGCGTCGCTGTGGCCGAGCGCACCGTCCGCGCCCGGGAAGCGGTAGGACCAGTGCCACTGCTGCCCGACGGCCTCGACGATGGCCGCGTCTTCCGGCACCTGCACGAACTGGCCCCAGACGAAGAGGCCGGGTGCCAGCATCGCCGCGACGCCGATCGAGGTCACGATCGTGAGCCACCATTCCAGCTTCTTGTTCTCGGGATCGTAGGTGGCCTTCTGCCCGCCGCGGTGGCGGTACTTCCAGACGACCCAGGCGAGGAAGAGGTTGACGAGGATGAAGACGATGCCGGTGACCCAGAAGGTCAGCACCACGGTGTCGTCCATGGTGGTCCAGTTCGACGCGATGGGCGTGAACCACCAGGGACTCGCGAAATGGAAGATCAGGGACCCGATGACGAGGAGGACCAGGACTACTGCGATCGCCATCGGGATCCCCCTCTTTTAAGCGCGCACCCGATCGCCGGATGTCCGCCGCCGCCTGACGGCCGTGAACGGATTGACGAAATGGCTGTCCACCCCCGCGAACTCCGCCTCGGGATGGCGCCTCGACATCATGTGCCGCACGACGGACTCCTGGTCGCGCCGCGCGTAGATCAGTATCAGGAACCTGCCGGCCTCGATGTCGTCGTGGAAGCGCTCCAGCTTCTTGTTCTCCTTCTCGACGCCGATCAGCCCGCCCTCCCAGGCGCCGAACAGCGTCGCCACGCCGCAGAGCGCGACGTAGACGAACCAGGGGATGTTCTCGAAGGGTCCGAACTGGTCGAGGAGGATGCAGCCGACGACGCCGGCGAACAGGCCGATCGCGGCGCCGAGGAATCCCTCGCGGATGAAGTCGAGGGTCTCGAGGTAGTTGCCGGCGTGGATGTGGCGCTTCTTGAGGCCGGACTCGTCCTTCGCGATCACATGGACGAAGAAATCGTCGAGGCCCACGTCGTGCAGGTCATCGGCGATCCGGGAGGTGCTGTCGAGCTCGGGCGCGACGTAGTAGAGACACTTCATCCCTGGCCCCCGCAGAATCCGTTCGAGTCTAGCGCAACCGCCGGACCCACGCGAGCGCCTCGGCCTCGGCGGTGAAAACCCGCGCGTCGGCGCCGCGGTTGCGCGCGACCAGCTCGCCGAAGCGGTCCGGATGGATCATCGGCTCGCTGCCGAGCACCGCGAGCCGGATCCGCGGGTCCGACTCGCGGTAGTGCTTCGCGATCCGCACGCCCATCTCGAAACGGTCGAGGATGCTCGGGACCTTGCCGGTGACCTGGCGCACGTCGAGCAGGACGGTGTCGCGCTCGGCGAGCGCGGCTTCGCGATAGGCCGCCAGTCCTACGCGCTGCGACTCGGCGCGCGAGTAGAGGCCCGAGCAGGCGATCTCGAGGTAGTCCGGGTGGACCCGGTTCGTCGTCCGGATGCGGAAGAAAATCATTGCTCGGCGCCCTTTCCCAGCAGCCACTGCAGCGCCAGAGCCTCGTCCGTGAACACGCGCGCGTCGGCGCCGCGCGTGGTCGCGACGATCTCCCCGAAGCGCTCGGGGTGGATCATCGGCTCGCGCCCGATCAGGGCGAAGCGGATGCGCGGCCGAGTGGCGGCCTGGACGTCGGCCAGGGTCGTGGCCAGCTGGTAGCGCTCGGCCATCGTCGGCTCGCGGCCGGTGAGGGCGCGGACATCCACGAGCACAGCCGGGCGCCCCGCCTCGGCGGCGAGGGAGAACGCACGCTCGAAGGCGGCGCTCGCGCCCTCGAGCGTGAACGTACCGCTGCACTCGAGGCGCAGGTAGTCCTCGTGCGCAGTCGGGACGATCGCGATGCTCAGGCCGTGGACCACAGCCATCCGAAGACCCCGCCCGTCAGCAGGCCGTAGATCAGCCCGTCCAGCGTGAACTTCAGCGTGGTAGACCAGGGCCGGTGGTACCAGATGGACTGCGGCCAGACGCCGGCCGCATAGGCGATGAACGCCGTCGTCCCCGCGACCCGGAACACGGCGAGGTAGGGCGCGTCCGCGGGCAGCGTCGCGCCCGTGAGGTAGGCCGTCAGCACCGACACGACGACGATGAATATGAACCATTGCACGAGCGGGCGCGACATCGACATCGGTCCGTTCGGGATCACGGTCATGATGAAGACGGGCCCGCGCGTCAGCTTCTCGACGAATTCCGGCGCGTTGCAGTCCTTCATGCTCTTCGGGCGCGGCAGCATGTACTCGCCCGGCTGCGGCCGGAACGGGCGCACGGCATCCGCCAGCCGGTCCGCGTCGGGCGGCGCGGGCAGCTCGCTGCGGTGCCAGAGCGGCGCCATGTGAATGATCGAGCTCGCGATGAAGACGATCGCCGCCGATACGAGGATCGGCAGCCAAAGCGCAGCGATGTCGGTCATGGGGGGCTCCTTTGGGTGTCGAGCTGGTGGCCCTTGCGGCCGCCGCGGACGAGGGCGTCCTGGCCTAGGGCGCTTTCGATCATCACGCGGGCCATGTCGGCGGAGCGGCGCAGGAGCGCCGCCGCGCCTTCGTGCAGGAACTTCGAGTCGCGCACGTGCTGCTCGTTGTTCTCCATGTCCTCGGCGCTCCATCCCCGCGTGTGCGCGATGAAGGGGAACTGCGGGAACTGGCAGCCGAGTTCGGCGAAGAAGGTCAGGACCTGGCCGACGACGGCCTGGACGTTGTCCTGTCCGCCGGTGACGATGAGCGAGACGACCTTGTTCCGCAGCAGGTGGCGGTTGGCGATCGTCTCCTGGTTCTGGATGCAGTTCATCCGCTCGATCATCTTGTAGTAGAGGCTGCTTGCGCCGCCCCACCGGATCGGCGTAGCGACCACGATGACGTCGGCCCAGTGCACGACGCCCTCGTACACCTGTTCCATCTGGTCCTTGGAGTCCATCTCGGTGATGGAGCAGGGCCAGGTGCAGGCGCGTGCGGACTTCGAGTAGAAGCCCTCGCAGGCCCGGAAGGCGAGGTCGCGCACCCGGATCAGCCGCGTCTCGCACTCGCATTCTCCGCTCTCGCGGGCATTCGCGAGGGCGTGCAGCAGCAGGTCCTCGGACGTGCTGTAGCGCGGGTGGCGCTTCGTCATCGCGGTGGTGGAGAGGCCGAGGATGCGGATCGGGCCCGGCTCGCGCACGGGCGTGCGCGCGAGCGGATGCGCCTTGTGCGGAAGGCGTCCGCGCTTCGTCACCGCCTCCGCGGATACCAGCACCCTGCCGTTCTCCACCTTGACGGCATGCGAGGGCACGCGGTCCGCCTCGTAGCCGGGCTCGCCCTCGCCGGTGCGCCAGTGGAACTTGTAGTAATGCCAGGGGCAGACGACGAAGTCGCCGTCCAGCGTCCCTTGCCCCAGCGGCCCGCCGACGTGATTGCAGACCCCCGATATCGCGCCGAACTCGCCGTCGCGGTACGTGATCGCGACGCGCTTCGTCCCGACGCGGACCTCCTGCACGGGCCTCGCCGCGAGCTCCGCGCTCGCGCCGACGTCGATCCAGCCGCTGTCCGTCACCTGCCCTGGCCGCGGTACAGGAATGCGACGGCCGCGCCAAGGATCAGCGTCAGGATGGTGTCGTACGCAACCTGCCGGACCGCGAGCACGCCCGGGGTCGGCTGGACGACGTAATAGATGATGTAGATCGGCGTGAACAGCACGGCGACCGCGAGGCCGAAGCGCAGGCCCTGGCCGAGCCAGGGCTTGTTCTCGACGCCGCGCGCATAGATCCACGTGAAAGCACCCGCCATCATCACGTGCGCGAGGATCATCAGGTGCATCAGCCCCTGCGCTTCGGCCTCGGGCCGCATCAGGCCCGTCGCGGTGTACTCGTCCGCGAGCAGCATGCCGTGGACGACCATCCCGCCGGCCATGTACAGGACGAACACGACCAGCCAGGCGACCAGGAATTTCCTGTTCATGGGCATTCCCCCTTTGGCGCGGATCTTACGCCTGCCGGCCGAT
>DATEEF010000080.1:0-4948 GCA_035281265.1 Steroidobacteraceae bacterium | reverse complement strand
CGCCGCGTCGCACAGATGAGCGATGTTCTCGGCGTGATAGCCGGTTTCCTCAAGCAACTCGCGGCGGGCCGCTACCTCGCGATGTTCTCCCGCACACACGGCTTCATCGCCAGCCAGGCCGGCCGGCAGTTCGATGCACGCCGTCCCTAGCGGGGGACGTTGCTGCTGCACGAACAGCAGGCGGTTCTGGTCGGTGACCGCCACCAGTATCACCGCTCCCATCAAAGCCGGCCGCCGCACGAAGTACCATCCGTCGCGCTCGACGAGGTGCAGGTAGGGAGTCTCGGCCAGCGTGCATTCGCGGCGATCGGGCATGGCCGCCGTTTGTACCACAACGGACGCCCGGATTGCGGTGCGGCACGGATCTAGCGGGCGAGGCGCCACCCGATCGCCGATTCGGCGTTCGACGTCGACATCAGAAGTCCCGCGGGTTGGCCGGTTTCGTCGACGAGGAGCGACGCCTCGCCGAGGTAGTTGCCGTCGCGCACGCCGCAGCCCGTGACGGCGTGATCGACCCGGAATAGGTTTGCCGCGTCGCGTTGCAATACCTGGCCCTGCAAGCTGCAGCCGCGCGTGTCGGCGCCCGACATCGCGCCTTGCGCGTCGACCGTCAACGTGAGCGTGTAGCCATTTCCGAGAAAGGTCGTGTAACTGCCCTGCAGCGTGTCGAGGTCGACCCTCCGTGCGGATGGCTGCCGGGTGATTTGAAGCAATTGGTACGACGGTTGTTTTTGCATTCGCGCACCGGCGAGGCAGTCACCGCAGCCGGCGAATGCCAGCGGCTGTTTCCCGGCCTGCTTCACAATCTGCGCGCCGGGCGCGAGAAGGCGCATGTCGCCGGATTCGCCGGCGAGGCCCAGGATCTCAAAGGACTTGCCATCCTCGCAGCAGGCTTCGCCAACGAACGCGCCGGCTACCGCCGTCGCATTGACAGTCAGCGTGACGGAACCCCGTTGGCTGTCCCGGTAGCCCCCGCCGGAACAGACCATCGAATAGGTGAACTCACCCGCTGTCGCCGGCGTGATCGTTTCGGTCCCGTCCCCGGATTTCTGGCCATCCCAATCCCCGCTGGCCTGGCAACTGGGCGCGTTCGAGTTCCAGGTGATCGTCGCGCTGTCACCGAGCGTGATGGTGTCGGGGTCTACCGAGATGTTGAGCGTAGCCGGCGGATTGCCGCCGCCGTCGCCGCCGCCATAGCTGCTGCCCCCGCAGCTCGCGAGGGGAACCAGGACGAGGGCAATCAAGGGGCGGGTGAGCGGGGCGAATTTCGTGTACATGGGGCCTCCGTCCGACTGCCGCGTGCGGTGACGCACAGTTCCGTACCGGTGAGTTCCCGCACGGGCCCGCTGGGTTCACTCCGGGCAGGCGAGGACTGGCGAAAGCGTATCCATCAGGGGCGCCAGGTGCTTTTCGTAGTTGCGCCAGCGACCTACGGCATGGCGATAAATCGGCTGCCGCACCTGCCAGCGGCTCGGCGTACGGATGCCGCGCTCGGTCCGGTGGAATTCCGCACAGGCCGGCTCCCAAGCGACTCCGCAAAACTCGACCAGCCGCCTGACCATCGGTTCCGTGTCGGTCACCAGCCGCTCGTAGTCAACTTCCAGCATGGGCACCGTGAGCACCGCCTTCCAATGGTCCATCAGCCGGCGATAGTCCAGGTAATAGCGACCCAGCACGCGGAGGTCGCTCGCGAACTGCAGGTGCTGGTTGAAGGTCGTGAAGTGGCAGGACGTGCAGGTGTCCAGCGGGTCGCGGCGGCAATGAATGATCCGGGCGTCGGGACAGAGGGCGGCGATCAGCCCGAGATGCACGAAATTGAACGGCATCTTGTCCGTGACACGGAGCGCGTCCGCGGAGATGCCCGTCAGCTCGTTCTGGTATCGCTCGGCATGGCGGGTCAGCGTGCCGGCATCGAGGCTAAAGATTCCCTCGGGGTAGCGATGCTGCGTCCGCGCGATGTCGGTCGCGATGTTCGTGATGGTCGCAAGCTCGCCGCCCGCCGCGATCTGCGAATGGCTGGCGATCATCTGTTCGACGAGGGTCGTTCCGGAACGGGGCATGCCGACGATGAAGACGGCCCTGGAATTGCGGATCGCCGGGACCGGCAGGGCGCCCAGTGCCTGCGCCGAGAAGACGCGAATGAGTTCGTCGACGATGCGGGAAAACCTGTCGCTGTCGAACGGGTACCAGCGATGTCTCGCCGCATTGGCCGCGCTGAAGTGCGCAAAGGCCTCGTCGTACTGCCGCCGGCCGTCGTAGTACTCCGCCAGCCCGAAGTGCAGCAGCGTTTGCTGCGTCTCGCTCAACGCTTTGCTCGAGAGCAGTTGTTTCGCCTGCAGTTCGTGGCGCTCCGGCACCTCCTGATCGCGAAGGCCCAGCAGCCTCGAAAGAGCCACGACATTCCCGGGTTCCCGGGCCAGCACGGCCAGGTATTCAGACCTTGCCTGCTCGAACTGGCCACTGGCTTCCAGCGCATCTGCGAGAGTCAGGCAAGCGTCGACATCCTGCGGTGCGAGGCTCACCGCCTTGCGGCTGAGGCGGATCGCGTGCTCCGCCTGGTTCAGCGCGAGCGCGTTGTTGGCCGCATCCAGATGGGCCTGGCTGGAAGCCGGCCTCACGGCCAGCAAGCGGTCGAGATAGATCTTCGCCTGCGCAGGCTGTTTCATCAGCGCAAGAATCCCCGCCAGGTTCCTGAGGGCATCCGGGTGACGAGGCTCGATCTCCAGGATTTGCGTCAAGATCCGGATTGCGTCCGGATACGAGCGCTGCTTCAGCAGGCGATCGGCATGAGCGAGTTGCGCGGCCAGGTCGGGAAATCGGTCTTTCACCATCTTTCGCGCCCCGGACTCGATCACTACAGTGCGATTATAATGAATGGTTATGGAGCTTACGCGGCGTGAACTCCTGGCGCTCGGCGCACTCGCAGCTGCCGGACAATCGGCTGGCGCCACGGAAGCCCGATCCGGCGTGGACGTAACCCGCCTCACCGCGAGCGAGATCTCCGCCTCGATCCGTGACCGTAGGCTGTCCTCCCTCGAGATCGTGAATGCGTGCATTGCCCGCATCGAGCAGGTGAATCCGCGCCTGAACGCGGTTGTCTCATCCAGGGCTGACGACGCCCGGCGGGACGCCGAACAGGCCGATGCCTTGTTGGCGCGGGGCGGCCGCGTGGGTCCGCTGCACGGCGTCCCGATGACCATCAAGGATTCGTTCGACACCGCGGGCCTCAGAAGCACGTATGGAACGACAGGACGCGCGTCGTTTGTCCCGACTAGCGATGCGGTCGTGGTGGCTCGGCTCAAGGCGGCGGGCGCCATCCTGCTGGGCAAGACCAACACGCCGGAGTTCACCTGGTCATTCGAGACCGACAACCTCGTCTTCGGACGCACGAACAATCCGTGGGACGTCACACTGTCGCCGGGCGGGTCCAGCGGCGGTTCTGCAGCCATCGTCGCAGCGCACGGCGTGCCGTTCGATATCGGTACCGACAGCGGCGGCAGCATCCGCGTGCCGGCTCATTTCTGCGGCGTGGCTGGCCTCAAGCCCACGGCGGGCCGGGTGCCTCGCACGGGGCACGCGGTCGGATTCGATGGCTATCTGCAATCGTTGACGCACGTCGGACCCATTGCACGATCAGTCGCAGATCTCGAGCTGATCTACGGCATCATCGCGGGCCCCGACGGACGCGACCCGTTTGTCGTGGAGGTTCCACGTACGGATTCCCGTTCGGTCGCCATGAAAGGACTTCGTATTGCGGTCCATGCGGACAACGGCGTCCATGCCCCGGCACCGAGCATTTCCCAGGCCGTGACGAAGGTTGCGGATGGATTGGAGTCCGCGGGGGCCAGGATCACTTCGAGCGTTCCGTCCCCGCTGGGCGAGGTCATGGAGATCGATGACCTCCTGTATCACGCGGACGGGTATGCCTGGCTGCGGCGACTCCTCGAACGCGCCGGAACGCGCGAACCGGGGCCGGACGTGGCTCCGTACCTGGACTACGAGGCATTGTCCCCGGCGGAATTCTCCGCTGCCATCGAGCGATGGGACAACTGGCGCAGCCGCATGCTCCAGTGGTTCGAACCCTACGACGCGATCATCTGTCCGGTCTCGGCTTTCGACGAATTGCCGCACGGAGCCGAAGACGGCTCGGCTGCGTATGCCGGATTCTCGTACACCTTTGCCTATAACCTGACCGGATGGCCGGCCGCGGTTGTCCGCGCCGGGACTTCGCCGAAAGGTCGGCCCATAGGCATCCAGGTGATCGGGCGCCCGTGGCAGGAACACATCATATTGGCGCTGGCGTCGGAGATTGAGCGCCGATTCGGCGGGTACGTGCCGCCGCCGGACCAAAAGCTGGGCACATGAATGCCCGAGGTCCACGTGATGAAACCTCAGGGAGATTGAAGATGGGCAAGAACTGCAATCCAGCGGTCGCGTCGGTCGCAGCAGCCATCTGCGGACTTGCGCCACTGCCCGCACTGGCTGGCGAGTGGTCTGGCCAGTCGACAATCGACAAGATCGTCGTCCACGCCGATCAGGACATCAGCGTTTACAAGACTTCAGCGTTGGGGGGACAGCAGGAACCCTGGCCCAACCCGGATGGCTGCGACAACTCGTCGAGGGTAATCCTGCGTCCTGTCAGGAGCGTGGACAATGTCGTGACGGGAATTCAGTCGTATGAGCAAGCCTACGCTGCGCTTCTGGGGGCACAGCTGAACGGACATCGGGTTTCGGTGTTCCTGAACGGCTGCACGTCAATCCGCGGGGTGACCTTCCCGCTGATCGAAGCAGTGGCCACCAAATAGGGTTCCAGGACTCAGCTCCGGACCTGAAGGCCTCCAAGTCCAATAGAAGAAACGTCCGTTTTTGCGAACCGGTTCCTTCGGGACCCCTGATTAAGTTACATATGCTCCGGGCAGGATCGTCTCACAGGCCCGGACATGTTGAA
>DATEEF010000079.1:0-3657 GCA_035281265.1 Steroidobacteraceae bacterium | reverse complement strand
GATGTGGACGACCACGGCGGATCCGTGCCGAAGCTCGTCGAGGCGCTGGGCGCGAAGGTCTGGTCGCCGCACGCGCGCGACCTCACGCCGGGGCTCGTCGTCGAGGCACATGCGCTCGGCCTCGCGGTCATCCCCTGGACGGTCAACCGTCCCGAGGACATGGAGCTCGCAATCGCCACGGGGATCGACGGCCTCATCACCGATTACCCGGACCGCCTGCGCGCCGTGCTCGAAGCGAAGGGCATCGCCGTGCCGAAGCCGACACCGGCCCGATGATCGGCCTCCTCCGGCCGGCGGCGCACGTCGCGCCGCTGCCGCTCGAGCGTGTCGACCCCGAGTACAAGCGACTGCGCCGGCGCGTGTTCGCCGGCATCTTCGTCGGCTACGCGGGCTACTACCTCGTCCGCAACAACCTCGCGCTCGCGATACCAGACCTGCTCGCCGAGCACCCGGAGTACAGCAAGGCCGAGCTCGGCACGGCGCTTACCGCGCTCTCGATCGCGTACGGCATTTCCAAGTTCCTCATGGGCTCGGTGTCCGACCGCAGCAACCCGAAGTTCTTCATGCCGCTGGGGCTCCTGCTGTCGAGCGCGCTGATGGCGGCGTTCGGGCTGTACGAGGGCCTCTACGCTTCGCTCGCGGCGATCATCCTCGTGATGGCGTTGAACGGCTGGGTGCAGGGCATGGGCTGGCCGCCCAGCGGCAAGACCATGGTGCACTGGTTCAGCACGAAGGAGCGCGGCTCCGTCGTCTCGGTATGGAACGTCGCGCACAACATCGGCGGCGCGCTGGTTGCGAACCTGGCGCTCGCGGGCGTGATCCTGTTCCAGGACTGGGGCGCGAAGTTCTATTTCAACGCGCTCATCGCGGCGCTGATCGCGGTGACGGTTTTCTTCGTGCTGGAGGACACGCCACAATCGCGCGGCTTGCCTCCGGTGGAGAAGTACAAGGACGACTTCCCGCCCGGCTACAGCGAGGCGCACGAGGAAACGCTGCCGTTCCGCGCGATCTTCCTGAAGTACGTCCTGCCGAACAAGTTCCTGTGGGCCATCGCGGTCGCGAACGCTTTCTGCTACTTCGTGCGCTACGGTGTCGTGAACTGGATCCCGACCTACCTCGAGACGGCGAAGGGCTTCTCCTTCCACGAGTCGAGCATCGCCTGGTCGCTGTACGAGTACGCGGCGATCCCGGGCACGATCGCCTGCGGCTGGCTCTCCGACCGCTGGTTCCGCGGCCGCCGCGCACCGATGACGATGATCTTCATGGCGCTGACGCTGGTCGCCGTCGTCGTCTACTGGATGAACCTGCGGGGCCCGATCTGGATCGACTACGCCGCGCTCTTCGCCATCGGCTTCCTGGTCTACGGCCCGATCATGATGATCGGCCTGCATTCGCTCGACCTCGTGCCGAAGAAGGCGGCCGGCACGGCCGCGGGGCTCACGGGCCTGTTCGGCTACGTGTTCGGCTCGGCGATCGCGGGCACCGGCGTCGGCTGGATCGCCGACCGCTGGGACTGGACCGGCGTCTTCATCACCATGGTCGTCTGCTGCGTGCTCGCGATAGGCTTCATGTCACTGACCCTGAAGCATCGCAGCTGAGTCAACGCCCGATGTAGGCGCGCAGCCGCTGGACCTCGGCGGGCTTCGCCCAGAGGCCCGCCTTGCTGTGGCGCCAGAGCACGTCGTCCGCGGATCGTGCCCATTCCTCGCGGCGCAGGTAATCCACCTCGAGCTGCGTGAGCCCGCCGCCGAAGCTTTCGCCGAGGTCCGCGCGCGACGCCGTGCCGTCCAGCAAGCGCATGGCGCGCGTGCCGTAGGCGCGCGAGAGACGCCGGCATTCGGCCTCGCCGAGCCAGGGATAGAGCCGGCCGAGCGCGGGCGGCAGCGCCTCGAAGTGTCCGCCGGTGATGTTGCCGCCGGGCAGCGGCGCCGTCGCGGTCCAGGACGGGGCGAGGCTGCCGAGGTGCGGCTCCAGCTTCTCCAGCGCCTGCTCGGCGAGGACACGGTAGGTCGTGAGCTTCCCGCCGACGATCGAGAGCACGGGGGGAAGACCCGCAGGCGCATCGAGATCGAGCGCGTAATCCCGCGTGATGGCCGAGGGGCGCGCGGTGCCGTCGTCCTGGAGCGCGCGGATGCCGGCGAAGCTCCAGCGCACGTCCGTCGGGACGACCGGCCGCTTGAAGCCGTGGCTCACGACCTCGCAGAGGTACTCCGTCTCTTCCGGTTCGATCGAGGCGGGGCCGGGATCGTCCCTCCAGGGCATGTCCGTCGTGCCGACCAGCGTGAATTCTTCGAGATACGGGATCACGAACACGATCCTGCGATCCGTGTGCTGGAAGGCGTAGGCGTGATCGCCTTCGTACAGGCGCGGAATCACGATGTGGCTTCCCTTCACGAGCCGCAGCTTGCGGCCGTTCGGCGAGCCGAGCCGGCCGCGCAGCACCTCGGAGACCCACGGCCCCGCGGCATTGACGATGGCGCGCGCGGTGATGGTGTGCGAAGTGCCATTCGTTTCGTCGCGGATCTCGGCGCGCCAGTGACGGCCGTCGCGCGTCGCCCGCACGAAGCGATGGCCGACGCGCACGTGCGCGCCGCGCTCGGCGGCGTCCTTCGCGTTCAGGATCACGAGCCGGCTGTCGTCGGCCGTGCAGTCCGTGTAGGCGAAGCCGTAGCGGAGCTTCGGCTGCAGCGGCTGGCCGTAGGGCGACTGGGCGAAGCGGAAACCCTGCGAGGGCCCGAGCGTGCTGCCCCGTCCCATCCAGTCGTACAGGAAGAGGCCGAGGCGCACGGCCCAGGCCGGCCGCAGGCGGCTGCGATACGGGAGCACGAAGCGCCGCCGCTCGACGAGGTGCGGCGCGATCGCGAGCAGGCGCTCGCGCTCCATCAGCGACTCGCGCACGAGGCGCAGGTGGAAGTATTCGAGGTAGCGCAGTCCCCCGTGCACCAGCTTGCTGGAAGCGGACGAGGTGTGCGAGGCGAGGCCGTCCTTCTCGACCAGCAGGACCGACAGGCCGCGACCCGCGGCATCCCGTGCGATGCCGGCGCCGTGGATTCCGCCGCCGATGACGAGCAGGTCGTACGACAAGTCGTTTATCCTGCCGCCGCGATGCCCGAACGACAACTGAAAATCCTGCTGGATGCCGCCATCGCGGCGGCCGAAGCCGCCGCCCCGGTGATCCGCGGCTACTTCGGCAGCAGGCAGCAAGGGCTCGAGCGCAAGGCGGACGGCTCGCCCGTCACGCGCGCCGACCGCGAGGCGGAGGCGATCATCCGGCAGAAGCTGGCGTTGTCCGACAGCGGGGAATCCATCGACATCCTGGGCGAGGAGGAAGGCTTTTCGGGGACCGGCACGCGCTGGCGCTGGACGATCGACCCCATAGACGGCACGCGCGCCTTCGTGCGAGGCATCCCGCTCTTCGGCTCGATGATCGGCCTGGAGGACACCACGAGCGGGCAGGCGCTGCTGGGCGTGATCCACCTGCCGGTGCTCGGCGTCACCTACGCGGGCGCGGCGGGTCTCGGCACGACGCGAAACGGCGAGCCGATCCGCCTGCCGGACGCCGTGGCGCTCGAGGACGCGATCATCGGCACCGGCGACGTCGCGCAGTTCGAGGAGGCGGGACGCCTCGAGGACTACCGCCGGCTCGTCGCCTTGCAC
>DATEEF010000078.1:0-4757 GCA_035281265.1 Steroidobacteraceae bacterium | reverse complement strand
GCCGTCGCAGGGCTGGTGCAGAGAGCGGCGCGCAATGGAAACGTTTCCGCGGAAACGTGATTTGCGGCAGGTGCCCGACTTCTAGTCGACGTCGGGCCGTCCCCGAAGCGTCTTCTTCCGCTTCTGCAGCCGCTTCCCCTCCAGCCGCCGCGCCCTGGCGGCCCGGCTCGGCTTCGTCTTCTTCCGCGGCTTAGGCACCTGGCGCGCCTGCTCGATCAGCCGCTCGAGCCGCTCGATCGCGTCGCGCCGGTTGGCCTCCTGCGAGCGGTGCCGGTGCGCCTCGAGCACGATCTCGTCGTCGCGCGTGAGCCGCCGTCCCGCAAAGGCGCGCAGCCGAGCCTTGCCGGCTTCGTCGAGAAGCGAGGTCGAGCCGACGCGGAAGCGCAGCTCGCAGGCGGTCGCGACCTTGTTGACGTTCTGGCCGCCGGGGCCGGGGCTGCGCACGAAGGCGAGCGTGTACTCGCCTGCGGGAATCACGGTCAGTCCTGGTCGTCGGTGGAGGGCGTGATGGGCCTGGAGTCGCGCGGGGCGAGCGCCGAGGCGGATTTGCTGCCCTCGAGGATGCGGATCTCGCGCTGCGCCGGCGGGATCGTGAGGCCGCGCTCGCGGAACAGCGCCCAGATGCGGCGGTTCACGTCGGAGCGCACGTTGTTGACGCCCTCGGCCGGGTCGCCGATCCAGAAGCGCAGCTCGATCTCCATGCCGTAGTCGGCGAACTCGAGCAGGCGCGCCACGGCGGGCGGGTCGCGCAGGATGCGCGGGTGCTCGGCGGCCTTCAGCAGCAGCGACAGCGCGAGCTCCACGTCGTCGTGATAGGCGATCCGCACGGGCTGCCGCAGCCGCACGCGCGGGTGGCCGTAGCTCCAGTTGATCAACGGGTTCGTGATGACGTTCTGGTTCGGAACGAGCGTCGCGACGCCGTCGCGGTCGCGGATCACGACGTGCCTGCCGCGCAGTTCCTCGACCCAGCCGAAGCCGGTCGTGCTGGTGCCCGTCGTGCCGGTGAAGCTGATGACGTCGCCGGGCTTGATCGAGCGGTCGATCAGGAGCACGAAGCCGCTGACGAAGTTCGCGGCGATCGCCTGCAGGCCGAAGCCGAGGCCGAGGCCTATCGCGCCCGAGAACACGGTGAGCGCCGTGAGGTCGACGCCCGAGGCCTGCAGGCCGAACAGGATGCCGAAGGCGATCAGGAAGGCGTAGGCGAACTTGCCGATGCCGATACGGGTCGACGGGGCGAGCTCCTTGATCGCGGTGATCCGGCGGTCGATCCAGCGTGCGATCCACACGCTCACGACGACGAACACCGTGACCGTCGCGATCGCCTTCAGGACCGACCAGATCGTGATCCGTGTCTTGCCCTCGGTGAGGCCGATCGAGTCGAGCTCGGCGACGACCGGGTCGAGCCAGCCGAGCACCTCCGCGGTGATCACCGCCCAGACGATCAGCGTGACGCGCAGCTCCCAAGTCTTGATGGTCCTGCTTTTGCCTAGCGAGAGGCGCAGCAGGAAGGTGACGAGGCGGATCATGGCTAGGAGCGCGACGAGCGTCGCCGCCGTCTCGTACCAAGGCCTCGGTTTGCCGCCTGCCGCGAACAGGGCGAGCCCGAGGATCACGAGGCCGGCGAGGTAGGGCGCGACGACCGCGAATGCGTCCGCGACGACGCCACCCGCGTTGCCGTTGGTGCGCGCGAGGTACCAGCGGCGGCCCCAGAGCACGGCCGCGACGAGGAAGGCCGCCGTTCCGGCGATGACGGGGAACTGCGGGTCGCCGACGAAGGCCTTGATCGCGGCCAGCAGTGCGGCGGCGCGATCCATCAGGCGTTGAGGTCCGGGATCAGCTCGCTCTCGAGCCGAAGGATCTGGTCCTTCAGCATCAGCTTTCGCTTCTTCAGGCGCCGCAGCTGGATTTCATCGACGTAGATGTCGAGCGACAGGCGACAGATGACGTCGTCGAGGTCGCGGTGCTCGATGCGAAGTTCCCGCAGGCGCTGCATGCGCGCGAACAGCTGGGTGTTGACCTTTTCTTCGTCCGTCATGCCGGCAGGGCGTCGGTCTCGAGGACGGGGAATGCGGGGTCCAGCCACACGGGCCGGACCGACCCCGGAAGCTTAGCCAAACGACCGGGCGGATTCCACGGCACCGCCGGGTCGTGGAAGTCCGAGCCGACCGAGCCCTCGAGACGGCAGCGGACCGCGAGCGAAACGGCTGCCTCGCGATGTCGTGGGCCGCCCCCGCCCGTCACGACCTCGACGCCGCAGCCGCCGGCCGCGGCGAATTCCGCGCACATCTCGCGCAGGGCGCCGGCGGAAAGCGTGTAGCGCATAGGGTGGGCGATAACCGCCCTGCCGCCCGCCGCCACGATCCAGGCCGTCGCCTCCGCGAGCGCAGGCCAGTCGCTCGCGACGCAGCCCGGCCGGCCTCGCCCCAGCCAGCGCGCGAAAGCTGCTTCAACGTCCGCCGATGCGCCGAGGCCGACGAGCGCGCGCGCGAAATGCGTACGCGTCGGCAGGCTTCCGTCGGCGCGAATCCTGCCGAGCGCCTCGCGGCCCGGCGCACCGGCATCTTCGAGCCGGACCGCGATGCGCAGGGCCCGCTCCTCGCGCCGCGTGCCCTGGCCGGCGAGGCCTGCCGTGAGCCGGGGCGAATCCGGATCGACCGCAAGGCCGAGCACGTGGATCGTCCGGCCGCGCCAGAGTGCGGAAAGCTCGACGCCCGCGACGAATGCGATGCCCGCTTCCCGCGCCGCGGCCGCGGCAGCGGCGACCCCCGAGACCGTGTCGTGGTCGGTGAGCGCCATGAGCCGAACGCCGTGGGCCGCCACGTGGGCGACCAGCGAGGCCGGATCGAGCGTGCCGTCCGAGGCCGTCGAATGCAGGTGCAGGTCGACGGGCGAATGCGGCGTCATACGGCGCGCGGCCCGAGGCCGACGGTGTCGACGGCCGTGCCGGTCATGACGACGAAGCCGCGCTGGCGCTCGTAGCCATCGGCGGTGTAATCGAAGACATAGGTCCGGTGCCAGGCGAGCGGGGCGTCAGCGCCACGCACGATGCGGAGGCGATGGATCGCGACCGTCCCGTCCAGCATCTGCACCTGGGCGCCGGCGCAGGCCTCCTGGGCGACACGGTTCGCGGACTCGCGGGCGGCGAGGCTCGAGTGCCAGAACGCGACGGCCGCGGCCAGCGCGGCAACCGCGAGCAGCAGCCCCCAGCTCATCGCACGAGCGCGAGCCAGTCGGTGTCGGCGTCGCCGAATCCCACGAAGTTCGGGTTGAGCGTGTCCTCGCGGTTGTACGCGAGGGGCTCCCCGTCGAGCTTCAGGACCTGTCCACCCGCCTGCTCGAGCACGCACTGGCCGGCCGCGGTGTCCCACTCGCAGGTGGGTCCGAGCCGCGGATAGACGTCCGCGCTGCCTTCTGCGACGAGGCAGAGCTTCAGCGAGCTTCCGACCTCGACCAGCTCGTGGGCGCCGACGCGCGCGAGGAAGGCGTCGAGCGAGCTGCCGCGGTGGGAACGGCTGCCGACGACGCGGACCGCGCCGTCGCCGCGCTTCGCGACGCGGATGGGCCGCCCGGCCGCCTGCGCGTCGGAGCGGAAGGCGCCGATGCCCTCGCAGGCGAAATAGGAGCGTTCGAGCACCGGCGCGTGGACGATGCCGAGCACCGGCCGGTGGTCGTCGACGAGCGCGATGTTGACGGTGAACTCGCCGTTGCGCTGCACGAACTCCTTGGTGCCGTCCAGCGGGTCCACGACCCAGAGCCGGCTCCAGTTGCGGCGCGTGGCCCAGGCGGACTGGCCGGTTTCCTCGGACAGCACGGGAATCTCCGGAGCGAGGCGCTTGAGTCCGGCGAGGATCAGCTTCTCCGAGCGCAGGTCCGCCTCGGTCAGCGGCGAGCTGTCGGCCTTCTCCTGGACCTTGAACGAGGAGGCGTAGACCTCGAGGATCGCGCGGCCGGCCTCGCGCGCCAGCGCGATCACTTCGAGCAGCAGCTTGTTCGGGTCGGTCGTCATTTCGGCTCCGGAAAGTGGCGCGTTATATCATAGGCGCGTGCAGCGAAGCGCCCATCTCCCAGACTGGTCCGCCATCGACACCGTGCTGCTGGACATGGACGGCACGCTCCTCGACCTCGCCTACGACAAGCGCTTCTGGGAGGAGCACCTGCCGCGGCGCTTCGCCGAGACCCGGGGCGTCGCGGTCGAGGAGGCGCACCGCGTGATGCGCCCGATCTTCGAGTCGACGGCAGGCACGCTCGACTGGTACTGCATCAACTACTGGAGCCGCGCGCTCTCCGTCGACATCACGACGCTGAAGCGCCAGACCCGCCACGAAATCGGCTGGCTGCCGGGCGCCCGCGACTTCCTCGCGCGAGTGCGCGCCTCCGGGCGGCGGCTCGCGCTTGTCACGAACGCGCACCCGGAGATCCTCGCGATCAAGGACGCGCAGCTCGGCGTCCGGCGCAGGTTCGACGCCATCTACACGTCGCACGACTTCGGCGTGCCCAAGGAGGACGCGGCGTTCTGGCCGAGGCTGGCCGCGCGCGAGCCCTTCGATCCCGTGCGCACGCTGTTCGCGGACGACAATGCCGCCGTCCTCGGCGCGGCGCGCGACCACGGCATCCGCTGGGTGTTCGCGGTGCGGAGGCCGGTTCATGGCGCGCCGGTTCGCGTCGCCAACGGCTTCGCGGGCATCGAGTCGGTGCTCGAGCTCGCGCAGGGACTCGCGCCCCGGGCGGGACACTAGCCGGGCGCGCCGCGCGGCGCG
>DATEEF010000077.1:0-25229 GCA_035281265.1 Steroidobacteraceae bacterium | reverse complement strand
ACCAGCGAAAGGCCGACGGCGGCGACGAAGTCGCGGCGGTTCAGCGTCATGGAGTGCGCTCCTGAAGGGGGTCCCGGGTCGGGTTGGCTGCGGATTCTACGCCCGCCGCCGGCGGATTGAACCTTTTGCGCTGCCGAACGGACTTACCGTCGATAAAGCTGCGCATGCGGCTACGGGGTCGCCGATGAGGCCCATGTCCGGTTCGCGGGTCGACTCTGCAGCGTCCGAGAACGACACGGAAGCCGCATTGGTGGCGCGCGTCGCTTCGCGCGAGCAGGCCGCTTTCGCCGAGCTGTATGGCCTGTATCGCCGCCGCCTCGCGCGGTTCCTGGGGCGTTTCCTGTCCTCGTCCCAGACCGTCGACGAGGTCATCAACGACGTCATGTTCGTGGTCTGGCAGGACGCCGCGCGATTCGAGCTGCGGTCCAAGGTTTCGACGTGGATCTTCGGTATCGCATGGCACAAGGCCCTCAAGGCCCTCGAGCGCCAGCGGCGCAGCCTGTCGCCCGAGCTGTCGCGGCGCGACCCGGTGCCGCCGGACGAGGGCGCGAGTGCGCTGGAGACGATGGAGTGGATCGGCCGTGGCCTGGACCGGCTGTCACCGGACCAGCGCCTGGTGGTCGAGCTGACGTTCTTCGCGGGCTGCTCCTACCGGGAGATCGCCCGGATCGCGGGCTGCCCCGTCAACACGGTCAAGACCCGCATGTTCGCCGCACGTCATCGGCTGCGCGACGTCCTGGCGTCGCTGGACCAGGTGGCGAGGGAGAAGGAATCATGAGCAACGCGACGACCGCCGAATTCGAGCGTAAGGCGCTCGAGCTGCTGCCGTGGTACGTGAACGGCACGCTCGAGGGCGAGGAGCGCGAGCTCGTGCGCAGCCAGGTGCTGGCCAGCCTGACCTGCCGCAAGGAACTCGAGCGCCTGCGCCGGCTGCAGGAGCTGATGCGGCACGACGACGCCGAAGCCATCGCAACCGACCGTGCGTTCGAGAGCCTGATGGCACGCATCCGCGCGACCGAAGAGGCCGCTGTGTCGCCGCCAGGGCGAACCGCGCAGCTCGCGATCGCCGCCTCGCTGGTGGCGGCCGCGGCCGCGCTCGGGTGGTGGTGGGCGGCCACGCCCGTCACCGCGCCCGCACCCTACGAGACCCTGACAACCGCGCAGCCCGCGGGCGCCGCCGTCCGGCTGCGCGTGGTATTCGCGCCGGGCGTCGCCGAATCGGAACGGCAGGCGGTATTCGCCCGCCATCGGCTCACGGCCGTCGCGCCGCCGACCGCCGAGGGCGTCTACACGCTCGGGTTTCCGGACGATGCCGACCAGGCCGCGATCGTCGCCGCATTGCGGGCGGACCCGCGCATCCGGCTCGTGACGTCGCCGCCCATCAAGCGAGCGCCGTGATCGCCCGACTCGTCATCGCGCTCGCGGTCGCGGGGCTGCTCGTCGCCTGCGCGGGGAGCGCGTCGGTATCGGGCTCGCCGGCGGTGCAGGAGCGTCGCATCCTCGTGATGGTCGCGGACCCGGACATCGGACGGCTGGACCTGCGCGGCTCGCGCAGCGGCGTCTACCGCCAGTCGCGGACGTATGCCGGGACTCCGGCCAGGGTCGCGCAGGCCCTGAAGGCGATCGCGGACGATCATCGCCTGACGTCCGTGGAAGGCTGGCCGATGCGCAGCCTCGGCGTGCACTGCGCGGTGTTCGAAGTGGAGGCCGGAGCGTCGGTCGACGACGTGATCGCAAGCCTCGAGGCCGACGCACGCGTCGAGTCCGTGCAGCGCATGCAGGCGTTCGAGCTGCAGGCATCGAGCGGCCACGGCGCCTGGGACGATCCGTACCTGTCGCTGCAGAGCTCGCTCGCGGATTCCGGTATCACGCGTGCGCACCTCTGGGCGACCGGCAAGGGCGTGCGCATCGCCATCGTCGACACCGGCATCGACATTCACCATCCGGACCTGCGCGGCCAGGCGGTCGAGACGCGGAACTTCATGCAGGGTGGCGCGGGCGGGGCGGACCGCCACGGCACGGCGGTCGCGGGCGTCATCGCCTCCATTGCCGGCAATCGCCGCGGCATCGTCGGCGTCGCTCCAGCCGCCCGCATCCTCGCGCTCCAGGCCTGCACGCAGCGCGACGCGGACGGCCGCGGCGACTGCACGAGCTTCAGCCTCGCGCGCGCGATCGACCATGCGATCACCGCCGGCAGCGACGTGCTCAACCTGAGCCTCGGCGGTCCGTCGGACGTGCTGCTCGAGCGGCTGCTGAGCGCGGCGCTCGCACGGGACATCGTGGTCGTCGCGGCGCAGGGCGACGGCCAGCGCGCTTCGGCGTTCCCGGCCGGCGTCCGCGGCGTCATCGCCGTCGGCAGCGCATCGTCGCCCGCCGATGCGACCCGCCTCGCCGCGCCGGGGCGGGACGTCCTGACGCTCGTGCCGCCGGACGGTTACGACTACCTGTCCGGCAGCTCCATGGCGGCGGCGCACGTGTCCGGCATCGTCGCCTTGCTGCTCGAGCGTGCGCCTGCGCTGCACGCCGCCGAGGTCGAGTCGCTGCTGCTGCGCACCGCGCGGCCCGCAGGCCGCGCGGGAGCGGGTTCGGTTCCGGCGGTGAGCGCCTGCGATGCGCTGGCGGCGCTGTCCGCCACGGTCCGCTGCGATGCCGTCGAGCCACCCGGGCGCGCCGCGCATGCGGCGGCGGCCATCGAGGCGCTAGAACCCGACTGAGACGCTGCCGACCAGGCGCGAGCCCGTCAGCGACTCGCCAGCGAATCCCGCATACTTGCCGTCGGTGTCGTAGTACCGCAGGTCGAACGTCACCTCGCCCGCGACCGCGGAAATGCCGAGATCCCAGTAGAGGTAGTCGTCCCAGTCGCTGCGCGCGTATTCATAGCGCCCGAGCGAACCGGACAGCAGCAGGCCCCTGGGCAGCGCGTGCCGCAGCTCGACCTCGGCGGTCCAGCCGCTCGCGCCTCCCCCGCCCGCATCGTCGGAAACGGTCGCGCCGATGCGCACGACGTCCCGGTAGTGCAGGTTGGCGGCCAGCTCGTCGTAGGAGTAGTCGAAGCCCGTCGAGTCCGGGAAGTCGTAGTGCAGCACCGACACGTCCCAGGACCAGTCGCGGCCGGCGGCCCGGCTGTAACCGAGGTAGACGTCGAGCTCGACCGAACCGGGATTCGATCCAAAGGCATTTTCCGGGTAATCGGTTGCGGAGGCGAAGAGCCCGGCGAAGACGCCGCCCGGATGCGCGTAGTCGAGTCCGCCCTGGACGGTCGGATCCTCGTTCGACTGCGACGCGCCCCGGAACACGTAGTCGCTGACGAGGCTGGCATAGCCGTGGAACTCGTGCGCGTGCGACGGCATCCCGGCCAGCAGGCTCGCGAGGCCGCAGCAGCGGGCGATGCGACGAAGTTGCTTCACGGCGGGGCCACGGGCGCGCACGACGCGCCAGGGCATCTTAGCGCGGCGTCGAACGAGCCGTTTATCCGCTAGAAGAAGCCGTGCAGCTCGATGAAGCCTGAGCGCCGGTTCTGGATGTCGATGCCGGAGGCGGCGTCGTAGACGCGGACACCGCCCCGCAACTGCAGGAACTGGAACGGCGCGTATTCGTAGACGAGCGAGTAGCGATCCTGCTCGTCGTCGTCGACGCCGGTATCCGGCTCGAACCTCTCGAGCGTCAGCTTGAGGTTGTGGCCCCGGCGCGGCATCCAGTTCCCCTCGACGAGTCCCACCCATCGGCTGGCGTCGCCACCGGGCAGTCCCCGGTCCTCGATGTGGTCCACCTCGGCGAGCCAGGCGACCGGCCCCGTGCGAACGCCCGCATGCAGGCCCGCCATGTGGCGCGAGGTGTCGCCCGTGTCGTTGAAGTTGTAGCTCGCCCCGAGCCGCCAGGCCGATTGCATGTGCTCGCCGCGCAGGCTCCATTGCTTGCCCGAGTTGTTCTCCGGGCCGCCGGCGGTCCCGTTCGACACCGCGAGCTGCGCATTCCACGCGCCCGCTTCGACGCCGAGCTCGACGCCGTTGTCGGGCGTGTCGAAGCTGATGCCGGTGACCTGGCGGGTGAATGCCGTGTCGTCCTCGAGCCGCAAGCCGAACGGCAGGTACATCTGGCCGGCCTTCACGTAGCAGCGCTTCGACGCGCCGAGCCACAGGCGGCCGTAAGCCTCGAGGTTCCGGCCGCCGTCGGGCGCGAGTTTCTGGTCGAAGTACACCGACAGGCGGTCGGGGATCACGCGCGCATCGAGATAGACGCGCAGCTCGTCCACCGCGAAAGCCGGGTCCTCGTCCTCCCCTTCCGGAAAGTCGGTGTAGGTCGCGCCGCCACGGAAGTCGCCGCCGAATGCGATGAACCGGTTGATCTCGCCGAGCCATTGCGTGTCGCCGGTGTCGATGCGCCGCGCCGCCAGCCCGTTCTGCGCGTAGGCGTTGCCCGCGGCGTTGCGCAGGCCGCCGCCGGTCGGGTTGCCGTGGCAGCCCGAGCAGGACAGCCCGGCCCGCACGGCGAGGTACGGCTCCGCGGCGGCAGGACCGCTCGAGAGCCAGAGAAAAAAGAAGGGCGCTGCGACCACGCCCAGGCGCAGGGAGGTCCCACCCGGGCGGTTCAACGCGCAGGCCCGGCCGATATGTCGGCCACGAAATCCTCGCCCAGCCTCATGCCTGCCTCGTGAGGTTGATTTGTCGGTGGGTTCCGGCAGCCCCCGAAAAGGTTCGCGGGTACGGTGTGGGACATGGAGCTTCATCGCGGCCGCCTGATCGACCACGTGCATCTGCGCACGCGGGACATCGATGCCAGCAAGCGCTTCTATCGCGCCGTGCTGAAGGCGCTCGGGCTCGTGCATTCGCTCGTCGAGCGTGAAAAGAACTTCTACGCCGACGAGCTGTACGTGGACATCGCCGACGGCGAGATCACGCGGGTGCACCTCGCCTTCCAGGCTCCGGACAAGGAGACGGTCCACGCCTTCCACAAGGCCGCGCTGTCCGCGGGCGGCCGCGACAACGGCGCGCCCGGCGAGCGCTCCTATCATCCCGGTTATTACGCCGCCTTCGCGCTGGATCCCGACGGCAACAACATCGAGGTCGTGTACCACGGGCCGGGCGAGCGCTCCGCGGCGTCCGTCGTCGTGACGCCGGCGGATATCGCCTGAGCGCCCGCCCGAATTACTGCGGTTTCGCTTCCAGCAACAGCGACCGCGTGAAGCGCGCGCTCAGGCGAGCCACGGGCCCGGTGACTTTGCCGAGATCGGCCGCGTTCACGTAGTCGCGCACGACGTAGGTCCTGCCCGGCTCGAGTCCGCGCAACTCGACGGCGCCGTCGTGGCGCTCCGCGAAGAATGCGTAGTAGAGCGCGTCGCCCTTGCGGATCGCATGGGCCTCCGGACGGTCGAAGCCGATGTCGTAGAGACCGCCGAGGTACTCCCCCTCGGACAGGCGCATCGACTCGTAGAGCGACACCCAGCGCGCCCAGGTCTTCTCGCGCGCGGGCGTGAGGAGCAGCTCTGGTTCCTTCTCGCCCGGCGCGCCGGGCCAGGCGAAGTTCGTGCCGATCACGCCGCCGACGCCGAAGGTCGAAGCGAAATCCTCGCCGCCGTCGCTCATCTCCACGTGGTCGCCGAAGTAGGCGATTCGATCGCCCGCGAGGGCCTTCAGCGTCTTGCCCTTGCTGCGGATCTGCCAGGAGCTCTCGGGATCCGAGGCGACCGTCATGTTGAGGTAAGGCAGCGTGAAATACGAATAGCCCGTGCCGCAGGGGCAGATCTCGATGACGGCCTCGTGATTGACGGACTGCGCGGCCTCCCAGATCGCCTTGAAGAAGCCCGGGACGCCCTCGTAGGCATCGGCGGGCGAGGCGTGCGCGTGGGCCGGGTTGAAACACTCGGGCGCGGCATTCAGGTGCTGGCCGTCGATCTTGAGGCCGTCGAATCCCCACTGGCCGAGGGCCTTGCGCACGAAGTCGGCGGCGTCCGCGCGCACGCCGTCGACGGCGGGGCACAGGTATTGCGAGTCCCACCAGGTGATCTTTCGCGTCGAACCGTCGGCATTGCGCAGCAGCCAGTCGGGATGCTCCCGCTCGGTGCGCGAGCCCGCGTCGGCGCCCATCGGCGCCCACCACAGCTGCGCCTTCAGGCCCGCCGCATGGATGCGGTCGACGAGCGCCTTCATGTCCGCGTCGCCGGCCGGGAACTTGTCCTCGCGCGGCCGCCAGTCGCCGAGCGCAACCTGCCACCCGTCGTCCAGCACGGCCCAGCCGAACCCGAGCTGCTTGACGACCGGCAGCGTCTCGAACACCTGCGCCGGCGTGAACTTGCGGCCATAGCCCCACGCGCACCAGATGGGATCGAACGCGTCCTGCGGCGCTTCCGGCAGGCGGATGCCCTGCGCCTGCATCGCCGCGCCGTAGGCGCGCAGCGTCCCGAAGTAATCGCCGCGATGCACGGCGACGAAGCTGCGGATGGTGTCCATCGACTGGCCGGGCTCGAGCGCCAGCTCGCGCTTCATCGTGAGCGCGAGCGTCGCGTTGCCCTGCTTCGCGCGCACGAGCGGCAGCGTGACCAGCTTCGGCATCAGCTCGACGTGGCCGATCGCGAGTCCCACGTCCGGGCGCCAGACGTCGAGGACGGGCGTCCCGCCGCCGTAGTCGGAGTCGTTCATGCCGAGGTCGTTGCCGCGCGCGTAGCCGGGCTCGACCGGCAGCACCCAGTCCGGCCGCGATTCATAGGAGGCGCTCTGGTACGACCAGAAAGCCGGCTCGCGGCTTCCCGCACGCGGCTCGAAGGCGTAGCGATGGTTCGTGAACCCGCGTACCTGGACCGCTTCCGTGCCTTCGTTCCGGTAGCGGGCGCGCATGAAGAGCCAGCCCGGGCGGCCGGCGTACGCGGTGACTTCGACTTCCTTCACGAGCGAGCCGGCGCGGCCGGTGACGATCGTGCGCCGGCCTTCCCCGAGCGCGTCCGTCACCGTGTCGGTTCTCGAGGACTGCAGCGTGAATCCGTCGATTTCACCGCCTTTCGTCAGCAGGGTTTCGGATTCCGTGAAGGGACCGAGGACGGTCTCCGCACCCATCGTCGCGACGACCCGGCTCTTCATGCCGTCGTCGAACTCGATCCGGATGCCGTCGCCCTGGACGCCGGCGCCGCGCCAGGCAGTCGGAAAGATGCGCCGCGCGTTTGCGCCATAGACCTTGTCGATCACCTCGCGCGGCAGCGCGAGGCCGCGGAACGGCCCGTCGAACTGGTCGGAGCGCAGCTCGCCGCTGCCGGCGAGGAAGCGCCAGTCCTCGAGCCAGCCCCGGTGCATCTCCTCCGCGAAGTCGGCGTCGGACTGGCCGTCGGCCCGCGCGTAGTCGGAGCCGTACAGGATCCGGTCCTGGAACTCGATGAAGAAGCGGCGCACCTTGTCGGGGTCGCGGCTCGCCTGGAGCTGCAGGTGCGAAAGCCGCGCGGCGATGTCGACGCTCGCATTCGGGTAGCGGCGCAGGAAGGCCGCGATGCGGTCCACGTCCCATTCGAGCGACGCGAGGTGCACGCCGACGAACGTGAGCCGCGGGTGCTTGTCGAGCATGCGGTCGCGCGCCGCGATCTGTTCCTCGTAGGTCGGCCATTCCTTGCGCCCGGCCATGTGGTATTG
This sequence comes from Steroidobacteraceae bacterium, assembly GCA_035281265.1. Classification (GTDB taxonomy): domain Bacteria; phylum Pseudomonadota; class Gammaproteobacteria; order Steroidobacterales; family Steroidobacteraceae; genus SCUD01. Next base: position 17,619 of record DATEEF010000077.1, on the reverse strand, counting down.
CGGGTGCTCGGCGAAGTAGTCGCGGTCGCCGCGGATCGTCATCTCCTCGAGCGGCAGCCATGCATTCCGCGGCTCGCCCTGGTGCCCAAGCACCGGAATACCCCGCTTCTCGAGCCAGTCGAACAGCGGGTCGAAGCGCGGGTCGTCGATCATGACGGGACGGCCGTCCGGATCGCGATGCTGCATGCCGATGTCCTTCCAGAACTTCACCGCGACAGCTCCGTCCTCGATGGACCGGTCGAGGCGTTCCTCGACCTCCGCCAGCCAGCCGGGTCGTTCGCTGCCGGCCGCGTCGAAGGTCGCGGCGTAAGCAATCCGGTCCGGCCAGGCATGGGCCAGCGCCGCGCCGTCGCGCTGCTGGTCGGCGATCGGCGGAAAGTCCCGGTAGTTCACGTTGATGGTCAGCACGCGGAATCCGTCGGCTTTCGCCCGCGCGGCGAATGCGGGCATCTCGCCGTATAAGTGCACGTGCACGTCGACCTTCTCGACGGTGGCGAAATCGGCTTCCGTGTAGCTGCCGGTGCCGGCGTGACAGGCGGCCGCGGCGAGGCAGAGCCACGCGGTCGAGGTGAGCCGTTGGATCACCGGGTGCTTGCTGGCGGATCGCATGACTGCTGCAGCCTCTCGATTGCGGGACCGGACATCGGGGAACCGGCGAGCCGGGCCGCGTACAGCGCGGCGCCCACGGCGGGCGGGAAGCGCGGGGCCCGGTACTCGAACCGCACCGACGAGGCGCGCAGGCCCGCGCGGAATGCGTCCACCATCCTGGGCGCGTTGTCGAACACGCCGCCGCTGTGCGACACCGGCAGCGCCACGTCCGCCGGCGCCGCGAGCGCCCGGTGGGTGGCGACGACGCAGGCGACGAGCTCGCGGGCGCCGCGCGCGAAGATCCCGGCGGCCTCGCCGTCGCCGGCCTGCGCGGCCTCGTGGACCAGCCGCGCGAACTGCGCGAACGCGTCGCGGCGATCCGCGCGCGCGCCATAGATGTGCGAGCAGAGATACAGGTCGTTGTCGAGGCCGAGCCGCTCGCGGACCAGGCCGTGCAGCGCGCCGCGCGCGGCGCGGCCATCGCTCATGCGCGAAAACAGGTTCATGCCCTCGCGCGCGATCCAGTAAGCCGATCCCTCGTCGCCGATCAGCTCGCCCCAGCCTCCGCAGCGCGCCTGCCGGCCCGCGTACTCGCCGTAGGCCATCGACCCCGTGCCGGCGATGACGCTGATGCCGTCCTCGCAGGCGAGCGAGCCCGCCCAGCTGCACACCATGTCGTTGCCGCAGCGGTAACGGCCCTCTGCGAGGACCGCGGCCGGCATCGCGTCGAGCGCGGGGGTCATCTGCCGGTCCTCGCCGTAGCCGGGCAGCCCGAGAAAGGCATAGCCGACATCCCGGGGCGAGGCCTGCGCCAGCGCGAGCACGGCGGAAAGGCCTTCCGCCAGCCGCGAGCGCGCTGCCTCGAGGCCATCGGCCAGGTGGGCGATCGTGGCGCCGACGTGGCTCGCGCGCAGCCGGCCCTGGGCGTCGACGAGCGCGTAGGCGGTCTTGGTGCCGCCGCCGTCAACGCCGAGGAACATGTCCGCCCGCGCCGTTCCAGGGATGGATGGTCACGCCCTGCACGACGCGGTTGACCGTGCCCGCCGGGTCCGGACGGTCCGGCGTCAGCCCGAGCGCGAGCGACTGCAGGAGCGCGAAGCCCTGCGCGAACAGGACGTACAGCGGAGCGAGCTCGAGGTCGGTGGCGTCGCCCATGCCCGGCATGATGAGGCTTTCGACGCCGCCGATGCCATCCGCGCGGCCGGCCAGCGCCAGCACGGCGCCCGCGCGCCGCTCCCGCGCCAGCTCGCGCAGGAGGTCGCGGTCGTAGGCGCGCGCGTACGTCGCGTTCGACAGCATCAGGACGACGAGCGTCTTCCCGTTGATGATCGTCTTCGGCCCGTGGCGGAATCCCAGCGAGGAGTCGGAGACCGCCACGATGCGGCCGTCCGTCAGCTCGAGGAGCTTGAGCGCCGATTCGGATGCAAGCCCGCGCAGCTCGTTGCTGCCGAGGTAAACGACGCGCTCGAACCCCCGCCCGACCAGCTGTCCGGCGAGCGTGGTCACGCGTGGCATCAGCTCCGTGGCCGCGTCGGCGAGGCGCGCCGGCGTTTCGTCGTCGAGGAGGCCGAAGGCGAGCGCGCCGGCGAGCAGCATCCCGCTGAAGCTCGATGTCATCGCGAATCCGCGGTCGTGCGCGGCATCCGGCATCAGCAGCAGCCGTGCGTTAGGCTGCCGCCGCGCGCGCACGGCCAGCGCGCCCTCCGTGTTGCAGGTGATCACGAGGTGATGCACGCGCCCCGGCAGCAGCTGTTCCGCGAGCTCCACCGCCGCCACGCTCTCGGGGCTGTTGCCCGAGCGCGCGAACGATACGAGCAGCGTCGGGCCATCCGACGGCAGCCGCAGGTCCGGGCCGCTCAGCAGTTCGGTGGTCGCGATCGCCTCGATGCGGCGACGGCGCCGGGCGGCCAGCGCAGGCGCGAGGCAGTCCCCGATGTAGGCCGAGGTCCCCGCGCCGGTCAGCACGACGCGCAGGTCCGGCCGCGCCAGCAGCGGCCCGAGGAAGTCATCGAGCGCCGCGCGCTCGCGGACGACGAGCGCGCCGACTTCCTTCCAGACGTCCGGTTGCTGCGCGATCTCGCGCGCGGTCCAGGCCGCGCCGCGAGACTCGAGTTCGGGGGCCGGCAGTCCGGGGAATCCGTTCGTGCTCATGCCGCCACCCCTGGCGCGGAAGTGCAGGCCGCGACATAGGGCCGGAGAGCCGCCGCGACGCCTTCGCGGAGGATGCCAGCGGTCGTGTTCGGGATGCGCCCGTCGCGCACCGCGTCGTGCTGCCGCGGCAGGAACTGGCTGAGGAGCGTCATCGGAATCGGCTGGCGGTCGAGGCGCTGGCGCATGGCATCGACCGCGCGCTGGACCTCGGGATACGGCCAGTAGTAGCGGATGCGATCGCTGAGGCTGTACTGCAGGTCGAGGTCCAGGCTCGCGCCTGCGCCGTGGTAGTGGCCGCGCCAGTGCTGCGGATCCGCATGCATGGTCGCGAGCACGACCTTGCGCAGGTCCGGCGCGCGGTCGTCCAGTGCCTGCTCGATCGCCGCGAGCCCCCAGAGCGCCTCGCGCAATGCGAACGTGGCGCCGGGGCCCACTTTCAGGATCGCGAAGTGGTCGCGCACGAGCGCGCGCAGGGCCCCGGCCGGCTGGTAGTCGGTGGAGTGCGCCTCGAAGACCAACTGCGACTGCCCGTCGATGAACCTGCTGAGCGCCTTCGCCTCCCGCGGCTCGTAGGCAATGACCTTGTGATGGTCGAACTCGACGCCCGGCTGCACGACGAGCGCGACCACCCTTGGCCAGGCGGCTTCGAGCCCCGCGCGGGAAAACGCCTGCCGATGCGCCTCGACGGTCGCGCCAGCGGCTTTCGGCGTCGTGACGGCGAGGGTCGAGAGATCCTCGGTCGCGCCGCCCGGTGTCGGCACCTCGGTGCCGATGACGTAGACGGGGGCTTCGCCGCCCGCCTCGCGCCAGGCCTGCTCCGACGCGGCGGCGAGCTCCGCCGCGCGTGCGGCGACACGCTCCTCCGGCAGCACCTTCCCGTCGCCGCCGCAAGGCATGGAGCAGTCGAGGTGGACCTTGCGGAAGCCGGCCGCCACGTAGCCGCGCACGAGATCGGCCGCCTTCGCCATGGCAGCCGCCGCAGGCTCGCTGCGCCAGGCGTTCGGCCCGAGGTGGTCACCGCCGATCCAGACACGCTCCGCGGGGAATCCCGCGCGCTCCGCGATCCCGCGCAGGTAGCGCACGAAGTCCGGCGGACGCATTCCCGTGTAGCCGCCGAACTGGTTGACCTGGTTGGAGGTCGCCTCCACGAGCAGGGCGCTGCCCGCCTCCGCCGCCTCGTGCATCGCGCTCTCGATCACCGCCGGGTGCGCGGAGCACAGGGACCAGATGCCCGTCGCCTCGCCGCGCGTGTGCCGCGCGACGATGTCCTGCAGCGCCTTCACGGTCGCGCTTCCCGGACCGGCGCTTCCGGCTGCAGCGCGAGCAGGAGCGCCGCGGTCAGCGCGAGCGCGATCCCCGCGATCTTCATGGGCCCGGGCACGACGCCGAGCAGGACCATGGAGAGCATCGCGGTCAGCAGCGGCGCGCCCGCGTTGACGAGCGGCGCGACGATGATCGCCTTGCCGTAGCGGAACGCGAATACGAGCGTGAGGGCGCCGATCGCGTTCAGCACCTGGATCGCCGCCGCGAGCCCGACACCGTCGAGCCCGGCATTGACCGGCTGCCCGAAGTCGGTCATCGCGAGCGCGACCGGAACGAGCAGGAGGCCGCTCAGCATCATGTAGAAGAAGATGCTGGCCGCGTCCATCGTGTAGTTCGCGAGCTTGATGACATAGGCCTGCACGCCCCAGGCCGCGAGGATGCCGAGCGAGAGCAGGAACCAGAGGCCGTAACCCGAGGCGCCGTCCGGACGATAGTCGAAGAGCGGCAGCGCGAGCAGCGCGCAGGCGATGCCGAGCGTGCCCAGGAGCCCGGTGCGCTCTTTCAGCACGGCGAGCGACAGCGCGATCGTGATCGCCGGCGACAGCGAGATGATCGGGAAGATGAGGTACGGCGGACCGACCCGGACGGCGTAGAAAAGGATCAGCTGCCCGCCCGCGCCCAGGAGCCCGATCGAGAGCCCGAGCGCGACCGAGCGCGCGTCGCGCTGCAGGGGCCTGCCGCCGCGGAGCAGCACGAAGGCCGCGGGCGGGATCATCGTCAGCGCCCAGACGACGTAGTTGATCGTCTCCGGGACGCCGTGCTCGCCCGGCAGCCCGGCCAATGCGCCCCACACGCCCCACAACAGAGTCGTGACGAGCGCATGGGCCAGCCAGGCGCTCATCAGAACTTCGCGGTGACGCCGAGCAGCAGCGACCGGCCCCAGGTCTCGAAGCCGGCCATCATGTCGGGACGCCCCATCGTGGCGAAATAGTACTCGTCCGTGAGGTTCCGGCCCTCGAGCGAGATCGTGAACTTCTCGGTCAGGGCGAAAGCGACTGATGCCGTCACCCAGGTGATCGGGTCGCCGTACTGCGAGAGGCCCCCGACGGCATCCGTGACTTCCACGTACTCGCCGCTGTAGTCCGCGGCGATCTGTGCGTCCCAGCGCTCGTTCTCGAACATCAGTGCCACCGAGTAGGCCGACTCCGAGACGCCCTCGAGCGGCCCGACCTTCTCGCCGTCGATGGTCGCCTCGGTATCCGTGTACGTGTAGTTCGCGCGGAACCCGAACCCGTTCTCGAAGAAGTGCTGGAAGCCGAACTCGAAACCCAGCACCTCGGCGGTGTCGCCATTGATCGGACGCGCGACGTCGTAGAGGATCGGCGCGTCCGGCGCGCCGCCGATGCTGCCGACCACCCCGATGTCCTGGTTCTCCAGGAACTGGTACGTGATGAAGCCGTCGAGGTCCTTCCAGAACACGGCGCCGCTCAGCACCGACTTGTCGTCGAAGTACCACTCGACGGAGAGGTCGGCCTGGTCGGCCTCCACCGGCTCGAGGTCCGCGTTGCCGTCGTAGAACACCTCGTAGGTGCGGTCGAGCGTGAAATCCACGCGCGTCGGCGCGAGCTGGTTCAGCGACGGGCGCGAGATCGCCTGCGCGAGCGCGGCGCGGACCAGGAGGTCCTCGCGCGGCCAGAAGCCGACGTTCAGCGAGGGCAGGAACTTGCTGTAGTTGCCCTTTTCGGTGAACGGCTCCGCCGGGCTGTAAGTCACGTCCGGGCTGGAAGTCGGGATGTTCGGCGTCGGGTCGTCCACGCGGACGATCGCGTCGATCGCGGTGCGCGCGGTCGTGTCGGTGTCGATGTAGCGCACGCCGACGTTCGCGAACCAGTTCTCGCCCTCGAAGTTGGCGTTGACGTAGGCCGCGAGCGTGTCCTCGTCGACGTCGTAGGACTGCACCGGATTGAGCTCCGGCGCGACCAGCGAGGAATCGTAGACGTCGCCCGTCGGGTCGCCGTTCTCGTCGAGGATCGGCTGGCCGTCGAGCGCGGCCAGCGCCGCGAGGTACTGCTGCACGTCGAAGTAGACGAAGCTCGTCGGGTAGCTGCCTCCGCCGTTCCGCATGAAGTTCGGCAGGCGCAGGTCGTGCACGACCTGGGCGCCGAGGCTCGCGAACGTCACGTCGTAGAGGTTGCAGTAGATGCAGGAGCCGCCGTTCGTGTCGTTTTCGATCGTGTCGCGGGTCTTGGAGCGGCCGGTGAATCCGGCGCCGAACTGCAGCGACGAGAACGCGCCCGAGTCGAAGGTCAGCTCGCCGGCCGCCGAGAATCCGTCGACGGTGTCGGTGACGTCCGTGCCCGACAGCCCGATGTAGTGCAGGCCGAAGTCGGCGTCGCCGAGCTCGTTGTTGCCGAGCGCCTCCGCCAGGTCGCGGCCGTCGTCCAGCGTGACGCTGATGTCGGGCAGGCCGTTGCGGTTCATGTCGACGCGCCCGACGTGGCTGCCGCCGATGCCCGAGACGACCCAGGTGTCCTTGCCGCCGGAGTCTCGGTCCGACTTCGAGCGGTAGGCGTCGAAATCGAAGGTCAGCCGGTCGCCGGCCTGCCAGCGGCCGTTCCATCCGTACTGCGACGTGTCCACCACGCGGTACTCGGTGATCGTCGAGATCTCCGGCACCAGCTCGGCGATGGTCATCCCGTCCACCCAGTGGTCCGTGATACTGACGTCGCTCCAGCGGTGCAGTCCCGTGTCCTCGTCGAGGATCGAGTCCTCGACATAGAAGGACTGGTGGTAACCGACGGTCGGCGCGTCGAGCCGCGTGAACAGGCCGTCGAACGTCATGCTGAAGGCGTCCGAGACCTCCCACTGGTAGACGGCCGTGACGCCGCTGCGCTCCTTCTGCTGCACGCGCGCGCCGAAGCTGGTGCAGCAGAGGCCAAGCAGCGAGCTCTCGGCGTCGGAGATCTCGCCATCCCCGTCCGCATCGAACTCGCCCGGGGAATCGGGATTGATGAAGAACTCGTGCACCGCGTCCGAGCGGACCTCGGTGTCCTGGTACACGCCCGTCACCAGGAAGCCCATGCGTTCGTCCGCGAACGTCGTGCTGAAGACTCCGCTGACCTTGTAGCCGTCGTTCTCGGAAAGGTCGTTGTAGTCGCCCTCGACCGAGAGCGAAACGCGCCTGCCGATGCCCTCGAGCGGCCGCGCAGAATGGAGGTTGATCGAGCCGCCGATGCTGCCCTCGAGGTTCGGCGCCTCGGCCGACTTCAGGACGTCCGCCCCCGAGATCACCTCGGACGGCAGGACGTCGAACGCGAACTCGCGGCCGTCGCCGTCCGTCGCCAGGATCCGGCCATTCAGCGTGACGATGCTGAACTCGGGCCCGAGGCCGCGGACGTTGACGTACTGCCCCTCGCCCCCGCGCGTCCGCGTCACGGTGACGCCGGTGATGTGCGAGAGGGAATCGGCGACGTTGTCGTCAGGGAAGCGGCCGAGGTCCTCCGCGACGATCGAGTCCTGCACGATCTTCGCGCCGCGCTTGCGGTCGAGCGATTCGACGAGCGCGGCGCGGGTGCCCGTGACGATGACTTCCTCGAGCTCCCCCTGGGAACTGCCCGTCGCCTGAGCTGCGGCGAGTTGGGGGGCGAGCAGGCTGACCGTGAATCCGATGCCGACCGAGCGAGCGACGAAACGCATGGCCTTCCCCTTTTGAATGTCCGGCGCTGGAATCCTAAGTAGGTGGATACGAAAGAACAAGAAACTTACGATTGCTTACGAACAGTCGAAAGTTCCGGGATATGAGGCTTTTGATTTTCGTTTATGCTTGAAAAACGAAACCCATGAACACGACCAGGGAACAGGACCCCGGCAGCGGCCGCGGCCTCGCGAAGGAGCAGCGACGGCGCGTCATCCGCTCGCTGGTCGAGTCGCAGGCCCAGGGCAACGTCGCGGACCTCGCCCGGCGCTTCCGCGTTTCCGAGGTGACGATCCGCTCCGACCTCGCCGCGCTCGCGAACGTCGGTGCGCTCGTGCGCGTGCACGGCGGCGCGCTGCCGCCGGGCGACGGCGAAGAGTTGCCGCTCACCGTCAAGCAGACGCTCTACCACGCCGAAAAGGTCCGGATCGCGAGCGCGGCCGCCGGCCTGATCCAGGACGGCGAGACGGTCATCCTCGATTCCGGCACGACGACCGCCGAGATCGCACGCCAGATCCGCGGGCTCAAGCTGCGCTCGCTCAACGTGATCACCAACGCGCTCAACATCGCCGTCGTCCTCGCGAACGCGCATCACGTCAACCTCATCATCCCGGGCGGCGTCCTGCGCCGGAAATCCTGGTCGCTGGCGGGACCGCAGGCCGAGCAGGCGCTGCGCGACCTGCAGGCGGACCGGCTGTTCCTGGGCGTCGACAGCCTCGACCCGGAGATCGGCCTGATGACGCCGCACGTGCTCGAGGCCAAGTTGAACGCGCTGATGATCCGCATCGCGCGCCAGACGATCGCGGTGACGGACTCCTCGAAGCTGCTGCGGCGGAACCTCTCGGTGATCGCCCCCGTCGAGCAGGTGCACCTGCTGATCACGGACAGCGCGGCGGCGCCCGATGCCGTTGCCGCCATCCGCGCGCGCGGGGTCGAAGTCCGGCTGGTGTGACGTCAGCGCGCCGGGTAGAGCCCGCGCCGGCGGTTGTGCCGGTAGAACTTCCAGCACAACGCCGCCCCGCCGAACCCGCACAACGCGATGCTGATGAAGTAGATGCGGAATCCTTCAGGCCGCGGGAAGTTCCGCGACAGCCAGCCGTCGTAGAGCGGCAGCAGCACGTCCGGCATGTAACCGATGAAGCTCACGGCGCCGATGGCGAGGCCGAGCAGGCGGCGCGGCACCGGGCAATGGTCGAGCAGCGCCCAGTAAAGTCCCTTGATGGCATAGGTCAGGTAGCCGATCACGAGCACGATCGCGACGATGGCGGCCATCTGGCCGGCGAGCGGCAGCAGGGAGATCGCGATCAGGCTGAGCGAAGCGAGCAGGATCAGCCAGGCGAGCAGGAGCTCCTTCGGGAGCATGTCGCCGAGGAACCCGATGGTGATCCCGCCGACCGGACGCATCCACAGCTTCGTCAGCGTCACCGTGCCGGCGGCGAGCGCGGTGAGGCCGAAGTTCACCTGCAGGAATGCCGAGATCGAGTAGGTGACCCAGAACAGCTGCTGGCTGATCACCATGATCGCGGCGAGCAGCCACAGCTCGGGAATGCGCGCGAGTAACCCGAGGTCCGCCAGCACGGAGCCGCGCGACCTGCCCGACCGTGCGTCTTCGCGCGCGGCCCCGCCGTCCTTGACGACGAAGAACACGAGAACGCCGAGCACCGTCACCACGAGCGAATACATCCGGATCACCGGCTCGAGGCGGATCGACGCGGGCTCGGTGGGCTCGGACAGCTCGCGGAAGATCAGGATCGCGGCCGAGGCGAGCAGCGCCTCGACGAGGCCGCGCCCGCCGTCCAGGATGCCGAAGAACCTGCCCTGCTCGCTCGACCTCGCGAGCAGCTTCACGGCCTTGATCAGCGAGGCCCAGAAGCACAGCCCGCCGGCGATTCCCCAGCCCAGGAAAATGAGCCTCAGCCCCGCGAGCGGCGGATAGGTCGAGAACCAGAAACCGAGGAGGCCGACGGCGACGAGCGACAACGCCATCAGCTGCCGCGGCTGGAACCGGTCCGCGAGCCAGCCGCTCGGCAGGTAGGTGACCGAGAAGACGATGCCGAGAAGCGAATACAGCTCGCCGAGGTCCGTCGCCGTGATGCGGAACGCCTCGAGGATGCTGATCTCGAAGTTCTGCCGCAGGTACATCAGCGGGTACAGGACACCCGCGGCGGCGACGAGGAGACCGAACTGCCCGTAGCGCCGCAGGCGCTCGGCGCGCGACTCGAACGCTTCCGGATGCGCCGCGGCGGGCTCCGCGACGGCGCTCATGCGGCCGCCTCGCTGACCTCACGGACGGATTTCGCGAGCCAGGCGGCATCCGGTTCCGCGCCCCAGCCGGGCTCGTCGGTCACGGCGACCTGTCCGTCCGTCACCGCGTACGGGTCGCGATCCAGCAGGCCCGCCTGCCACGGGTAGTAGTCCGCACCCTCGATCGAGAACTCGAGGTACGGGCCCGCGTTCGGGATGGCGCGCAGCAGGTGCATCGTGAAGAGCGTCACCAGCGAGAGGTTCGCGCTGTGCGGCGTGCAGGTGAGGCCCGCGGCCGCGCCGAGCGCGGCGACGCGCAGGGCACGCAGCATGCCGCCGACATAGAGCACGTCGGGCTGGATCACGTCGACCGCGCGCATCGCGACCATCCGCTTCCAGTGCTGCATGTCCCAGTCCTGCTCGCCGCCCGCCACGTCGATCGTCAGCGCTTCGGTGACCTGCCGCGTCTGCTCGAGCTCCCAGTACGGGCAGGGCTCCTCGAAATGGACAATGCCGTAGTCCTCGAGCATCCGGCCGACCTCGATCGCGCGCCCGGGCGAATAGCAGGAGTTCGCGTCCACGAGGAGCGTCGCGCCGGACCCGAGCCGCTGCCGCAGCGCCGGCACGATCGCCTCGGTACGGCCGGGCCATTCGTCATGATCGTGACCGCACTCGGAGCCGACGCGGAACTTGAATGCCTGGAATCCGTAGCGGCCCCGCAGCCGCAGCATGCGTTCGGCTTCCTCTTCCGGGGTGATGTCGCGCCGCATCGAGGATGCATAGGCCAGGACGCGCCCCGCGCCGCCGCCGAGCAGCGCGGCGACGGGCTTGCCTTCCCGCCTTCCGCGCCAGTCCCACAGGGCCGTATCGAGCCCGGCGATCGCGCGATACAGGTACGAACCCGGGAACTTGTGCTCGCGCTCCGGGATCGCGTCCACGAGCGCCGCGACGTCGAGGGCGTCGCGCCCGACGGCCCAGCGCGCCACCTGGCGATGGAAGACGAGCGTCGTGATGTCCGCGTTGTAGGTCGAGAGCTGTCCCCAGCCGATCGAGCCGTCCTCCGCCGTCACGCGCACGAAGCCGACGTCCGCGTTGCTGAAGGTCTCGAGGCGCTGGATGCGAATGGCCGTGCTCCCGTTCAGCGGGCATCGCCGAGTATGAGTTCCGCCGCGCGGTGCGCGAGCACCAGGGTCGGCGCATTGGTGTTGCCCGACGTGAGGTTCGGGAACGCGGAGGCATCCACCACGCGCAGCCGCTCGACGCCGAATACCCGCAGCCCGGCGTCCACGACGCCCTCACGGTCGCTCCGCGCCATGCGGCAGCTGCCGACCGGGTGAAAGACCGATCCGCCGCGCTGGCGGAAGTCCTCCACCAGTCCGGCGTCGTCCAGGGATTCGATGTCCGGCGCGACGGGCTCGCGGACGAAATCCTTCAGTGGGCGCGCGCGCATCATCGACTGGAGCAGCCGCCCGCCCGCCACGACGTCGGCGAGGTCCTTCTCCGTCGCGAGATAGTTCGGCCGGATCGCGGGTGCGTCCTCGATACGCGGCGAGCGTGCGTCGATGCGCCCGCGGCTGGTCGGCCGCGACGGCTGGAAGGAAATGAGGAAGCCGGGCCAGGGATCCGGATTGACGACCTGTCGCTTGCCCGGCACCTGCGTCGTCGTATACGTCATCGGCACGAAGTAGAGCTGCAGGTCCGGCCGCGGCGCCGCCGCGGACGAGCGCACGAAGCCGCCGCACTGGTTGACCCCCAGTCCGAGCGGTCCCGTGCCCGCCATCACGTACCGCAGTCCCGCCCAGAGCTTCCCCCACCAGGGCGACAGCTCCTCGTTCATCGTGCGGCCGGCAGCGACATAGACGTAGCTGACCGCGACGTGGTCCTGGAGATTGCCGCCGACGTGGTCGTTGGCGTGCCGCACCGGTATGCCCAGCGATGCGAGCAAGGCGCCGGGCCCGATGCCCGAAAGCTGCAGCAGCTGCGGGCTGTTGACCGCGCCCGCGCAGAGGATGACTTCGCGCCGCGCCCGCGCCCGCAGGATCGCGCGGCCGCGCAGGAACTCGACGCCGGTCGCGCGCCCGCCCTCGAGTACGACGCGCTGCACGAGCGCGCCGGTCATCAGGCTCACGCTGCCCCGCTTCAGCGCCGGCCGGAGGAAGGCGTCGGCCGCGGAACAGCGCAGCCGCCCCCGCACCGTGATGGCGTAGCAGCCGACGCCCTCCGGCGACGGGCCATTGAAGTCGTCGGTCAGCGGGAGCCCGATTTCGCGTGCCGCGGCGAAGAAGCGGCGGTTCGTGCGGTGGACCCGCCGGCTGACGTCCGTGACGACGAGCGGGCCGCTGCCGCTTCGCGTGCCGTCCGCGGCGATGCGCGACTCGAGCTGCTCGTAGTGCGGCCGCACCGCGCGCCAGTCCCAGCCGGCCGCGCCGGCGGCGGCCCAGTCGTCGAAGTCCTGCGGCAGGCCGCGGCAGTACACGAGGGCGTTGATCGAGCTCGAGCCCCCGACGACCCTGCCGCGCGGCCAGTAGGAAACGCGCCCGGCCAGTGCGGGCTCCGCCTCGGTTTCATAGCGCCAGTTGAACTCGGGATGGAAGAACAGCCGGCCATAGCCGATGGGCAGCTTGATGTACGGATGCGAATCGTCCGGGCCCGCCTCGAGCAGGAGGACGCTGCAGCGACGGTCGCGCGTCAGGCGATCGGCGAGCACGCAGCCTGCCGAGCCCGCGCCGACGATGACGTAGTCGTGGCTTTCGCCGAGTTGTGCCGTAGCCACGCGCCGGACGCCCCCTCACGATGCGGCAATCTCGCGGCGCTATTCTAGCCTCGGCGTCCGGATGGTCATGCGAGCGCGGCTCCCGACCGCCAGCCTTCATACGCAGTGAACGCGGCGGTCGCGAGCAGCAGGAGGCCCACGCCGCGCGCCAGCCACAGGTTGAGCGACGGCCGGTCGGCGAACCACGTGCGCGCGCCATCGCCGGCGAGGGCGAGCCCGCCGTACACCGCGACCTGGGTGAGGGCTATGATCAGCCACAGCACGACCGCCTGCGCGCCGACATTGCCGAACTCCGGCTTCATGAACTGCGGCAGGACCGCGAGCGTGAACAGGTAAGCCTTGGGATTCAGCAGGCTCGTGACCATGCCCTGGCGAAAGGTCGCGGCCCGCGTGCGGGCACGCTCGCGTCCCGGCTCCGCGAATGCGCCCCGGCTGCGCAGGAGCCCGATCCCGATCCACGCGATGTAGGCCGCGCCCGCCAGCAAGAGGACGTTGAAGGCGGCCGGCACCAGCTGCAGCACCGCGACGATGCCGAGCGCGCCCATCGTCACGTGCACGACGCCGCCCGCGACGATTCCTGCGGTCGCCGCGAAGCCGCTCGCGCGCCCTCCGACGAGCGAGCTCGCCAGCACGAACGCCATGTCGAGGCCCGGCAGCAGGATGACGCCGAAGACCAGGACGAAGAAGAGCCAGAGCTGCGTGGTTTCCTGCAAGGCGGGTTCCGCTCAGCCCACAGCTTATCCCGCGGGTGGCGGCGGCGGTGGCGGGGGCGGCCGGAAGGCCCGCGCGAGTGTCAGCAGGTACTCGTAATCACACATGGCGAATCCTCCTGGGGTTGCGAGGACCAGCCTGCTCCCCAATCAGGACAAAGACCGCCCTGATTCGAACGTAGAATTGCGCCATGACACGCCCGACCCAGCGCGTGCTGACCGTGCTCGAGCTGCTCCAGGGCCACGGGCGCGTGAATGGCCCCGAGCTCGCGCGGCGCGTCGGGGTGGACGAGCGGACGCTGCGTCGCTACATCGCGATGCTCGAGGAGCTCGGCATCCCGATCGTCGCCGAGCGCGGCCGCTTCGGCGGTTACGCGCTCGTCGCCGGCTTCAAGCTGCCGCCGCTCGTGTTCACGAACGACGAGGCGCTCGCCCTCGCGGTGGGCCTGCTCGCCGCGCGGAGCCTCGGTCTCGCCGAAGCGGCACCCGCGGTCGCGGGCGCGCAGGCGAAGCTGCAGCGCGTCATGCCGCAGGCCCTCAAGCGGAGCCTGCGCGCGATCGACGAGACGGTCGCGCTCGACCTCACGCGCCGGAACGTCGCGCCCGAGGACAATGCCGCCCTCGCCAGCCTCAGCGCGGCGGCGCAGCGGCGCCAGCGCGTGCACTTGCGCTACCGCAGCCGCGAGGACCAGTACACGGCACGCAACTTCGACACCTACGGCCTCGTCTGGCAGGGCGGGCGCTGGTACGCGGTCGGGCACTGCCACCTGCGCCGCGACGTCCGTTCATTCCGGCTGGACCGGATCATCGAGGTGCGCGCACTCCCGGCAAGCTTCGGCCGGCCCGAGGCCTTCGACGCGCTGGCGCACCTCTCGCGATCCGTCGCCACGCTGCCGCGCGCGCATGCGGTCGAGGTGCTGCTGCACACCGACCTCGATCGCGCACGCCGCGAGACCTTCGATGCCATCGGCGTCTTCACGCCGGAAGGGGACGGCGTACGGCTATCCGCGAGCACCGACGACGTCGACTGGTTCGCGCGGGAACTGGCGCGGCTGTCCTGCGATTTCGAGGTCCTCACGCCGTTATCGCTGCGCGACGCCTTGAAGCGGCATGCTGCGCGGCTCCGCCGCCTCGCCGGCCCGGAATCACGATCGTGAAGCGGAAGAACGCGAAGCCGGTGCCGCTGCCCCGCGAGCACCCGTGAGGATCAGCTCGCCGGGCAGGGCGTATCGAGGGAACCCGCGACGGCGTCGCCGGAATCCGGCGCCGGAAACAGCTTTCCGAAAGTGAAGGCGTCCTCGCTGGGCCCGAGGCTGCGCAGGAGGTCCAGCCGCGCGATGCCCTCCTCCGCGCTCGGCCGATGCCCGCGCGGCACCCACCAGAGCACGAGGTAGAAGTCCATCTTCTCGAACCACTCGCGCCGCCGCTTCATGACGGCGGCGTGGTCGCTGCGATAGACGAAAGCCTGCAGCGACTTCGCGTCCTGCCAGACGGTGAGGTTGACGATGACGTCCTCGCCCATCGGGTGCAGGGCCGTGGCATTGCCCGACTCGTCCTGGAGCCGCCAGGCGAAGCCTGGCGAGCAATCCGCCAGCGTGTTGATGCGGTCGAGGGCGCCGACGAAGTCGGCGAGTTGCGGGGAGTCGAGCGGCGCGCGCAGGCGCGCGACGTTCATCTGTGCCAACTCGTGCTTCGCCATGGCCACTCCTTCAGGCGCGCGGCCCGAAATTATCCTTCAGGAATCCGAGGAAAGCCGCAACCTTCGGCAGCAGGTGCCGGCGCGTCTCGTACACCGCGTTGAGCGACAGCTCCGGGCCCGGGTATTCCGCGAGCAGCTGCACGAGCCGGCCGGTCGCGATCTCGCCCTCGACGAAGAAGCGCGGGAAGAAGGCGATGCCGAGGCCGTCGAGGGCGAGCTGCTTGATGAAGAAGTCGTTGTTGCAGCGGAGCGAGCTCTGGACCGTCACCGCGATCGTGCGGCCCCTGGGGCCCCGGAACTTCCATTCGTTCGGCGACTTCATGATGCTGTAGCCGATGCCCTCGTGCGCCGCGAGGTCGGCGGGTGTCTTCGGCGTGCCGCGACGCCGCAGGTAGGCGGGCGATGCGACCAGCGCCGTCGGGCAGGGCATCAGCCGCGTCGCGACCAGGCTCGAGTCCGGCATCGCGGAGATGCGCACCGCGACGTCGAAGCGCTCCTTGACGATGTCGACAATGCGCTCGCTGAGGTCGAGGTCCACCGTCACGTGCGGGTAGCGTGCGTGGAATTCCTTGACGCGCGGCGCCAGCATCGTCACGCCGAAGTAGCTCGGCGCCGTGACTCTCAGCAACCCGCGCGGCATGCCGGTGAGCTGCGCGACGTCGTTCTCGGCCTCCGCGAGCTCCGCGAGTGCGGCGCGGCTCCGCGCGTAGAGCGCCTCGCCCGCCTCCGTCAGCCCGAGGCGGCGCGTGGTCCGGTGCAGGAGGCGCGCCGAGAGGCGCTGCTCGAGGCGGTTCACGTACTTGCTGACCGCGGCCTTCGACAGCCCGAGTTCGTCGGCCGCTTTCGTGAAGCTTCCGAGCTCGACCACCCGCACGAAAACCGCTACGTCTGATTGTTCACGCATGTGAACAATCATATTCCGTTTGCCCCGATTATCAATGAGCGTTCCCGGCTTAACCTGTCTCCACCCTCAACCAGGAGACAGACATGAACGCCACACGGACCACGGACTACGGCATCGCCCTGCTACGCATCAGCTTCGGCGTGATGCTCATCGCGCACAGCGTGCTGTTGAAGTACTTCACCTTCACGCTCGCGGGCACGGCCGGCTATTTCGAGTCGATCGGCTTGCCCGGCTTCCTCGCATACGTCGTTTTCGGGATGGAGGCGGTCGGCGGCATCCTGCTCGTGCTCGGCGTTCGCACCCGGGAGGTTTCCGCCGCCCTCATCCCGGTCCTCATCGGCGCCCTCTGGGTGCACGCGGGCAACGGCTGGGTGTTCAGCGCGAATGGCGGCGGCTGGGAATACCCGCTGTACCTGATCGTGCTGGCAGCGGCCCAGGTCCTGCTCGGTGAAGGCGCCCTCGCGCTGTCGCGGCGCAGCCTCCTGACCCGCCCCTCGATCGGCCCGGCCTCGGCGGCCTGATCGATCCCCCGTCACGGCCCTGCCGCGCTGGCCTGCACAGCCAGCGCGGCGCGGCCGACACCGTCATGCCGGTCGTTCCATCCTGAACATGCCGGAGTCACCCGGCACGAGCGGCACCACGCGCGTCACCGCATCCAGGTTGATCGGACCATAGACGTGCGGAAATACGGACCCGTGCATGAATGCGGGCGTGCGCTCCATCGAGTGAGGCGCTTCCCACCGCACCTGCGACTTGAGCCTGGCGGGATCGATGACGAGCATCACGCGTCCCGCCTGCCCGCGGAAGAAGGCATTCGCGACCAGCACCACCTGCTCGGGCATCGAGCAGTGGATGAAGCCGATCTCGGCGAACTCGGGTGACATGAACTCCCCGCGCGACTGCGCGGCTTCCCAGGCATCCCGGGTCGTGATGTGGCAGATCACGCGCTCTTGCGTCGCGGCAGCGTCCAGTCGGGGCGCGCGAAATGACAGGTGTACCCGCCGGGATTGCGCAGCAGATAATCCTGGTGTTCGGGCTCGGCCTCCCAGAAGTCGCCGGCCGGCGCCACCTCGGTGACGACCTTGCCGGGCCACAAACCGGATGCGTCAACGTCCGCGATCGTGTCCACGGCGACGTCCCGTTGCTCGTCGGTCGTGTAGTAGATCGCCGAGCGATAGCTGCTGCCGATGTCGTTGCCCTGGCGGTTCTTCGTCGTCGGGTCGTGGATCTGGAAGAAGAACTCGAGGATCCGCCGGAAGCTGATCTTCGCCGGATCGAACAGGATCTCGACCGCCTCGGCGTGATAGCCGTGGTTCCGGTAGGTTGCATTCGGCGTGTTGCCGCCGGTGTAGCCGACGCGCGTCGAAATCACGCCCGGATACCTCCGGAAGAGGTCCTGCACGCCCCAGAAGCAGCCGCCGGCCAGCACCGCGCGTTCCGTTGTCATGGCTTGTCTCCTACCTGTCCGAGGTACGCCCCGTAGCCTTCCTTCTCCATGTCGTCCCGGTGGATGAACCGGAGCGACGCCGAATTGATGCAGTAACGCATTCCGCCGCGATCGCGCGGCCCGTCGTTGAAGACGTGCCCGAGATG
>DATEEF010000076.1:0-24365 GCA_035281265.1 Steroidobacteraceae bacterium | reverse complement strand
TCGACGCCGATCGAGAACGCCATCGCGAAGTACAGGTAGCCCTTCGGCACGTGGAAGTCGAGCGACTCGCCGATCAGCGCGAAGCCGATCAGGATCAGGAAGGACAGCGCCAGCATCTTGATGGTCGGGTGGCGCTCGATGAACTCGTGGATCGGCCGCGCCAGGAACATCATCACGATCACCGCGATGACGATCGCCGCGACCATCACCGGGATGTGGTTCGCGAGGCCCACGGCCGTCAGCACCGAGTCGAGCGAGAACACGATGTCGATCAGGCCTATCTGGATGGCGACCGAGAGGATGTTGGTCCGGAGCCGGACGTTGCCGTGCTCCTGCTCGGCGCCCTCGAGGGCGCCGTGGATCTCGTTGACGCTCTTCACGAGCAGGAACAGCCCGCCGACGAACAGGATGAGGTCGCGCCCGGAGATCTCCTCGCCCACCACCGTGAACCAGGGCTCGACGAGCCCGGTAAGCCAGACCAGCGAGAACAGGAGCGCGATCCGCGTGATCATCGCGAACGCGAGCCCGAGGACCCGGCCGCGAGGCTGCAGGTCCGTCGGCAGCTTCGAGACGAGGATGGACAGGAAGATGATGTTGTCGATGCCGAGGACGATCTCGAGGAAGGTCAGGGTCAGGAACGCAATCCAGACTTCGGGGTCGCTCAGCAGCTCGATCAAGGCGCTCTACTCCTCCGCGGCTCAGGGCAGGTCGTCGACGTCGCCGCGCTTCTCCGGCGGCATGAAGTCGCGGGCCGAGGCGCCGAGGTCGAGCGCGATGGCGCCCGCGACGTAGATCGACGAATACGTGCCGATCACGATGCCGATCGCCAGCGCGACCGCGAAGCCGCGCAGCGTCTCGCCGCCGAGCACCGCCAGGAAGATGACGGAGGACAGCGCGCAGCCCGACACGATGATCGTGCGGGCGAGCGTCTCGTTGATCGCGCGGTCTATCACTTCCGCGGGCTCCGCCTTGCGCATCGACTTGAAGCGCTCGCGGATGCGGTCGAAGATCACCACGGTGTCGTTCACGGAGTACCCGAGGATCGTCAGCAGCGCGGCGACGACGTTGAGGTCGAAGGGAATGCCGAGCAGCGCGATCGCGCCGACCGCGACTATGGGATCATGGAGCGAGGCCACCAGCGAGCCGACGCCGAAGCGCCAGCGGAACCGGAACGCGATGTAGATCAGCACGAGCAGCAGCGTGAACAGCAGGGCGTTGGCTGCCTGGCCGGCGAGCTGCTCGCTGACCTGCGGGCCGACCGACTCGGTGCGGTTGAGCTTCACCGAGCTGTCCACCGCCTTCAGCGCGGCGACGACGCGGTCGGCCTGCCCCGCCGCGGCGCCCGTCCCGGCCGGGGGCAGCCGCACCTCGAGCTCGCTGGCGGTGCCGTAGGTGCGGACCTGGAAGTCCTCGATGCCGCCGGCGGCCAGCGCGCCGCGCACCTCCTCGAGGTCGACGGGCTGCGAGAACCCGAGCTCGAGCACCACGCCGCCCGTGAAGTCCACGGTCAGGTTCAGCCCGCGGACCAGGACCAGCACGATCGAGGCGACGACGACGAGCGCCGACAGCGCGTACCAATACTTCCGCAGCGCCATGAAGCGGATCGTCGGGATTTCCTTGAGGAACTCGACCATGAGCGCCCTCAGATGGCCAGCCGCTCGATGCGGCGGCGGCGTCCGTAGATGAGGTGTATCAGCGCCCGGCTGCCGACCAGCGCGGTGAACATCGACGCGACGATGCCGAGCATCAGCGTCACCGCGAAGCCCCGCACCGGGCCCGACCCGAATACATACAGCATGAAGCCCGCCAGGAACATGGTGACGTTGGAGTCGCCGATCGCGGAGAACGCCTTGTCGAAGCCGGCGTTGATCGACGCCCACGGCGAGGCGCCGACCTTGAGCTCCTCGCGGATGCGCTCGTAGATCAGGATGTTCGCGTCGACAGCCGTGCCGACCGTCAGCACGATGCCGGCGATGCCGGGAAGCGTGAGCGCGGAGTCGAGGAGCGCGAGCAGCGCGACGATGATGACGACGTTCATCAGCAGGACGACGTCGGCGATGATGCCGAACACCTTGTAATAGAGGACCATGAACGCGAACAGCACGATGCCGGCGATCGTGAGCGCCTCGGTGCCCGCCTCGATGTTGTCCTGGCCGACGCTCGGCCCGATGACCCGCTGCTCGACGATGACGATCGGTGCCGCCAGCGCGCCGGCTCGCAGCAGCTTCGCGAGCTCCGTGCCCTCCGCCGCCGACAGCCCGGTGATCTGGAAGTTGTTGGAGAACACGCCGCGGATGGTCGCGACGCTGATCACTTCCTCCTTGGAGCGGTCGACCGCGACTTCCTGGCCGCCGCGCTGCACGAGCTCGCGCTCCTTTTCGATGAAGACGACCGCCATCGGCCGGTTCAGGTTCTCGCTCGTCGCGCGCAGCATCTCGTCGCCGCCGCGGCTGTCCAGCTTTACGCTCACCGCGGGCTCGCCCTGCGACGGCGCGAAGGACGCGTCGATCAGCTGCTCGCCGGTCGCGATGACGTCGCGCTTCAGCAGCACCGGGGAGCCGTCGCGCTGCTTGTAGAGCCGCGTGCCGAGCGGCGCGCGGCCGGTGCGCTCCGCCTCCAGCGGGCTGTTGACGGGGTCCACCAGGCGGAACTCGAGCGTCGCCACCTTGCCGAGCAGCCGCACCACCTCGGAGGCATCCTGTACGCCCGGGACCTGCACCGCGATGCGGTTCTGGCCCTGGCGCTGCACGACGGTCTCGGCGACGCCGAGCGCGTTCACGCGGTTCTCGAGCGCCGTGATGTTCTGCTGGATGGCGAACACCTGGCGCTCCTTGATCGCGGCCTCGGACAGGGCGACCGTCAGCGTCCCGGGCGGCGAGTCCGGAGCGAAGGTGAGCTCCGAGTCGTAGCCGAGCAGTGCCTTGCGCGCGGCATCCGTCTGGCCCGGGTCGCGCAACGTCACGTGGACGGCGTGGCCGGACACGGCGACTTCCTGGTACTGGATGCGCGCGTCCCTCAGCTCCTTGCGGAAGTCGCGCTCGAGCCGCTGCAGGAGCTGGGCGACGGCGCCCTCGGTGTCCACCTCGTATACGAGCAGCATCCCGCCGCGCAGGTCGAGGCCGAGGCTCATCGGCTCGAGGCCGAGCCACTGCAGCCATTCGGGCGCGCGCGACGCGCTCGTAAGCGCGATCGCGTACTGCCCCTCGTAGCGGCCCTGGATCAGGTCGCGAGCCTTGAGCTGGTCGTCGACGCGCGCGAAGCGGGCCCACAGCCGGCCCTCGTCGTCGACATAGACCTCTTCGGCGGGGATTCCCGCGCCTTGCAGCGCGCCGGAAATCTCCGTCACCGACTCGGGCGTGAAATCCGCGCGGTCGCGGCGCGAAAGCTGCAGGGCCGGCGATTCGCCGTACAGGTTCGGCAGCGCGACCAGGATGGCCGCGGCCGTTACGGCCGCCACCAGGACTCCCTTCCAGAGGGGATAGCGCTGCACGCGTGACGCTCGCGGGCGCTCAGGCGCCCTTGAACGTGCCTTTGGGCAACAACTGCGCGATCTGGAACTTCTGCACCTGGACCGCGACGCCGGGCGCGACCTGCAGCGTCACGAAGCTGTCGCCGACCTCGCTGATCCGGCCGAGCAGCCCGCCGTTCGTCACGACCTCGTCGCCCGCCGCGAGCTTGCCGATCATGTCGCGGTGCTCCTTGGCCCGCTTTGTCTGCGGCCGGATCAGCAGGAAATAGAAGACGACGAAGATCAGCAGGAGCGGGAGCACCGTGCCCAGCATGCCGCCAGTCGGCGACGGCGCGGCCTGGGCCCAGGCAGTCGAGATGAAGAAGTCCATGTCATTCCTCTGCGGGGGCCGGCCTTCCGGCCCGGTTAGGGCGCGCGATTATGGCACAGGGTGCTTCGGGCGCCGTCCTGCACCCTGGCCGGGCGGCAAGCCGCGGTCGCGCCGCGGTCCCGCCCCGCATATTGCGACCGGCGTCACGTTCTTGCGGGCCGCAAAATCGCGTTATGTAAACAAGCAGAATCGTAACGTTGCAGGCGTATATTCTCAATGAACAAGGTGGCGGCGGGCGCCTTCCGGCCCGGCACACGCCGAATGACAACGACCGAGGGGATGGGGCGTGCGCAGAAGCGCGGCACGGTGCATTTCGGGGCGTTCTGCCCAATTGGCTCTTGCGCTCGTGGCCTGCGCGATCATCCGGCCCGCTGCCGGCAACAACGTCGAAGGCGCCTGGTCGCCGGTCAAACCCTGGCCCGTCATCGCGGTGCACGCAGTGCTGATGCCCGACGGACGCGTGCTGACCTATGGCACGAAAACGACCGGACAACA
Source organism: Steroidobacteraceae bacterium (assembly GCA_035281265.1). Classification (GTDB taxonomy): domain Bacteria; phylum Pseudomonadota; class Gammaproteobacteria; order Steroidobacterales; family Steroidobacteraceae; genus SCUD01. Next base: position 20,031 of record DATEEF010000076.1, on the reverse strand, counting down.
GACCGCAATCGACACCTACGACATCTGGAATCCCGCGAGCGGACTCGACGGCGGCCACCTGACGCTGCCCAACACTTCCGGAACCGACCTCTTCTGCAGTTCGCAGCTCGTGCTGCCGGGCGGCGGCCAGGTGTTCGTCGCCGGCGGCGACAACTGGACCGGCACCAGCACGACGAATACCGGCAACAACAACAGCAACCTGGTCGACTACGGCAACAACACGATTTCGCGGCAGGCCAACATGAACCGGCCTCGCTGGTATTCCTCGTCCACGACGCTCCTGAACGGCGAGACCTACATCCAGGGCGGGTCCGGTGGCACGGATCGTCCGGAGATCCGCGCCGTCAACGGCAGCTTTCGCCTCCTGACCGGCGCCAACACGTCCGGGCTCGATTTCATGTACCCGCGCAATTTCATCGCGCCGGACGGCCGCATCTTCGGTTTCGAGCGCGACGGGCGCATGTACTACGTGAATACCAGTGGCACGGGATCGGTCACGACAGCCGGCCAGTTCACTGGACCCACCGGCACCGACTCGAGCGCGGCCATGTTCCGGCCGGGCCGCATCCTGCAGTTCGGCGGCAACACGAACGGCGCCCTCGTCATCGACATCAACGGCGGCTCGCCGACCATCACGTCGACGCAGTCGCTGACGGCGCGCAGGCGACTGGTCAACGCCACGATCCTGGCGGACGGCAAGGTGGTGGCGACCGGCGGCAGCGACGTCTGGAACGAAATGACCGGGGCTGTTTACACGGCTGACATCTGGAATCCAGCGACCGGCACCTGGACGCAGGGCGCGAGCGCCACGCGCGCGCGGCTCTACCACTCGAACGCGGTACTCATGCCTGACGCAAGCGTGCTCGTGCTGGGTGGCGGGGCGCCGGGGCCCCAGAACAACCTCAACGTCGAGGTCTATTACCCGCCCTACCTCTACAACGGGGCCGGAGGTCTCGCGACACGCCCGGTCATCGACGATGCGCCTTCGACGATCGACGTCGGCGAAACCTTCGAGGTGCAGCTCGGCAGCGCGGCGACGATCGGCCGGGTCACCTTGATCAAGACGACTTCCGCTTCGCACAGCTTCAACATGGAGCAGCGCTTCGTCGAGCTGACCTTCCGGCAGAGCGGCAGCAGCCTGGTCGCCCAGGCGCCGACCCGCGCGACCGACTCGCCGCCCGGGTTCTACCTGTTGTTCGTGCTGAACTCCGCCGGGACGCCTTCGGTCGGAAAGATAGTCCGCGTACCCGTCGCACCGGTGGTGAACCCGGCCGTGACGCCGGTCCTCGTCAACCCGGGCGCCCAGTCCGGCACGGTCGGAACGCCTGTTTCGCTGCAGCTCAGCGCCACGGACCCGAACGGCGACGCGCTCACCTACTCAGGGAGCGGTCTGCCGCCCGGAGTCTTCGTCAACGCCGTCACGGGCGCGATCACCGGCACGCCGACCGCCTCCGGCAGCTTCAACGTCGTGGTCTCGGCGACCGACGGCGTCAACACCGACAGCGAGAGCTTCGTATGGACGGTCGCGGCGGGGCCGTCTTTCATCCTCAACACGCCGCCTCCGCCCGCGCCGGCCGTGGCAGGCTCGTCCGTGACATACACGGCCAGCGTCACGGGCGGCGCGGGCATCCAGTACCAGTGGGATTTCGGCGACGGCACGCCTGCGACGGCGTTTTCGTCCTCGGCGACCGTCCAGCACCAGTTCGCGGCGCCCGGCATCTATTACGTGATGGTCACGGCGCGCGACTCCGGTGGCACCCTGCAGACGACCACGATCGTCCAGCGCATCCACTGGCCGCTCACCGCCAACAGGCCGGCCGCCTCCTCGACCCTCGTGTTCGAGGATCGCCCGACCGGTGCGGATCGTTTCTGGGTGGTCAACCAGGACCACAACTCGGTGAGCGTCTTCAATGCGAGCACCAACCTCAAGCAGAAGACGATCGCCGTTGGCACGGCTCCGCGCTCCATCGCGCTCACACCCGGCGGTGAAGTGTGGGTTACCAACCGCGACGGCTCGTCGATCAGCGTGATCGACCCGGTCGGCCTCACGGAGCTGCGCAAGATCAGCCTGCCGTTCGCGTCGCAGCCGTACGGGCTCATCGCGGGACCGACGGGCGGCAAGATGTTCGTCGTGCTCGAGGGTTCCGGGCGCCTGCTCAAGCTCGATGGCGTGACTGGAGCGATCGAGTCCAGCATCGGCGTCGGGCCGCAGCCCCGCCACCTGTCGATGGCCGGCGACGGCGGCCGCCTGTATGTCTCGCGGTTCGTCACGCCTCCGCTGCCGGGCGAGAGCACCGCCAGCGTCCAGACGCAGGTCGGCGGGGTCAACGTCGGCGGGGAGATCGTGCAGGTGAACCCGGCCACGATGTCGGTGGTGAACACCATCGTGCTTCGCCACAGCGACAAGCCCGACTTCGAGAACCAGGGCCGGGGCATACCGAACTACCTGGGCCCCGCCGTGATCTCGCCGGACGGCCGTTCGGCTTGGGTGCCCTCCAAGCAGGACAACGTCAGGCGCGGCGTGCTGCGCGACGGGCTGCCGCTCAATTTCCAGAACACCGTGCGCGCGATCAGCTCCCGCATCGACCTTGCGACCGGAGCGGAAACCTACGCGAGCCGCATCGACCACGACAATTCGGGCGTCGCCACCGCGATTGCTTTCGACCCCCTCGGCGTCTACATGTTCGTCGCGCTCGAGACGAGCCGCCAGGTCGCGGTCGTGGACGTGCACGGCGGTCACGAGGTGTTCCGCCGCGGCGTCGGGCGTGCCCCGCAGGGCGTCGCCATTTCCGCGGATGGCACCCGGCTCTACGTGAACAATTTCCTGGACCGCACCGTCGGCGTCTACGACCTCACGGAGCTCCTGGAGGAGGGCATTGCGAACCTGCCGCTGGTCACGACGCAGACGGCCCATGGCGGCGAGAAACTGACCGCGGAGGTCCTGCAAGGCAAGCGGCTCTTCTACGACGCCCTGGACACGCGGCTGGCGCGCGATGCGTACATCAGCTGCGCGTCCTGCCACAACGACGGCGGGCAGGATGGCCGGGTATGGGACCTGACCGGTTTCGGCGAGGGCCTGCGCAACACGGTCAGCCTCAGGGGCCGCGCCGGTGGCCACGGTTTCCTCCACTGGAGCAACAACTTCGACGAAGTCCAGGACTTTGAGGGACAGATCCGGGCGCTGTCGGGCGGCACGGGTCTCATGACCAACGCCCAGTTCAACACGGGCACGCGCAATCAGCCCCTCGGTGACCCCAAGTCCGGCGTGAGCGCCGACCTGGACGCGCTTGCCGCATACGTGAAGTCGCTCGGCAGCTTCCCTTCCAGTCCGTTCCGCAATGCCGACGGGTCGCTGACCACCGCGGCAAACTCGGGCAAGGCGCTGTTCGTGTCGAAGGATTGCGGCAGCTGCCACGGGGGCGCGCCGTTCACCACGAGCGGCAGCAATAACCCGCAGGACATCGGCACCATCAACGCGGACAGCGGAAGCCGGCTGGGCGGGCCGCTGACGGGCATTGACATCCCGACGTTGCGCGATGCCTGGGCGACAGCTCCTTACCTGCACCGTGGATCCGCCGCGACGCTCAGCGACGCCATCGCCGCCCACGAGGGGATCACGCTGACCGCGGGCGAGCTTGCGAATCTCGCCGCGTATGTCGCCGAGATCGGCGGCCAGGAGCCCGCACCGGGCAGCGGCGGTGGCAGCACGCCGAACACCGGAACCGGCCTCCAGGGCCGATACTTCAACAACCTCACGCTGTCCGGGGCTCCCGTCCTGTCGCGGGTCGAAGCCGTCAACTTCGCCTGGTCGACGGCGTCGCCCGGACCGGGGGTCAACAGCGACCAGTTCTCGGTGCGCTGGAGCGGAATGGTGGAAGCGACCGCGACAGGAAATTTCCAGTTCCAGACCCGGGCGAACGACGGCGTGCGTCTCTGGATAAACGGCATCCTGGTAATCGATGACTGGAACAATCACTCTTCGACGGTCGACCGCACGACCGCCAGCATTGCGCTCACCAAGAACCAGCGATACAGCGTCGTACTCGAGTACTACGAGAACACCGGCGGCGCCACCGCGCGGCTCCGCTGGCTGCGGCCCGGCACGACGACGTTCGGTTCGGTGCCCGCCACCAGGCTCTATGCGAACTAGCTCGGGCACCGCGGCGACAATCGCGCTGCTCGCTTCGTTCGCCGTCACGGGCGCGGGCATCCCCGCCCTGCCCGCATTGCCGCGTGTGCACCTCAATCCGGAGCCGGCCCCGATCGCCGATTTCACGCTGACGGACCAGCACGGCAAGCCGCGCGCATTCTCGAGCCTGCGCGGCGAGCCCGCACTCGTGTTCTTCGGGTTCACGCACTGTCCGGCCGCCTGCCCGCAGACGCTCGGCCGCCTCAAGCTCCTGCACGAGTCCCGCGACGGCGCCCTGAAGGCGGTCCGCATCGTGCTCGTCAGCGTCGACGGAGGGCGCGACACCCCGGCCCGGCTCAAGTCCTGGCTCGCGCCGCTCTCGGCGGACTTCATCGGCCTGACCGGCGACCCGAAGGACACCGCGGAAATCGCCGCGCGCTTTGCGGCCGTCTTCTTCAAGGAGCCGGCCGCGAAAGACGGCAGTTACAACGTGCAGCACACGACGCAGGTCTACGCGGTCGACAAGGCCGGCCGGCTGCGTGCCTCGTTCAATGATGCGGCCGTCGAGGACATGGCGACGATCGCCGGCTTGCTGCTCGACGAGCCCGGCTGACACCCCCGCCGTCCTAGCCGGCCCTTTCCTCCGGCGGGGATGGCCTCCGTGCCGCGTGAAAGGCGGTGCGGAAAGCGGCGAAGCCACCGGCCGTGATCGCCTCGCGCATGCGCGCCATCAGCGCAAGGTAGTGGTGCAGGTTGTGCAGCGTCGCCAGGCGCGGCCCGAGCATCTCCCCGCAACGGTCGAGGTGCCGCAGGTAGGCTCGCGAGAAGTTCCTGCAGGTATAGCAGCCGCAATCGGGATCGACCGGGCCGGTGTCGTCCGCGTAACGGGCGTTGCGGATGTTCATCACGCCCCAGGGCACGAAAAGATGACCGTTGCGGGCATGGCGCGTCGGCATGACGCAGTCGAAGAGGTCGATGCCGGCGGCCACGGAATCGACCAGGTCCTCCGGGCGGCCGACGCCCATCAGGTAGCGGGGCTTGTGCGCGGGCATGAGGGGCAGCAGCCCGGCGAGGATGCGCCCGCGTTCGGCGGACGGCTCGCCGACCGAGAGGCCGCCGATGGCCAAGCCCTCGAACCCGATCTCCTCGAGCCCGGCGAGCGATGCCTGGCGCAAGTCGGCATGCATGCCACCCTGGATGATCCCGAACAGGACGCCGGCCCCCGGCTCGGCGTCGAAAGCGCGGCGGCTGCGTGCCGACCAGCGCAGCGACAGCTCCATCGATTCACGCGCCTCACGTTGTCCCGCGGGATACGGGGTGCACTCGTCGAAGACCATGGCGACGTCCGCGCCGAGCGCACGCTGCACCTGCATCGCGCGCTCGGGGTCGAGGAAGACTTCCGCGCCGTCCACGGGCGAGCGGAAGCGCACGCCCTCCTCCGAGACCTTGCGCATCGCCGACAGGCTGAACACCTGGTAGCCGCCGGAGTCGGTCAGGAGCGGCCGCTCCCAGTGCATGAGGCCATGCAGGCCGCCGTGCGCGCGCACGATGTCCGCGCCGGGCCGCAGCATCAGGTGAAAGGTGTTCGCGAGGATGATCTCGGCCCCGCAGGCGACGAGCTCCTCGGGCGTAACGCCCTTGACGGTGCCGTACGTGCCGACGGGCATGAACGCCGGAGTCTCGACGTTCCCGTGCGCGAGCCCGAGGCGGCCGCGCCGTGCACCGCCGTCGCGGGCGAGTGCCTCGAACTTCATGCGGGCGCGGCGATCGCCGCGGGATCCGGCGTCACGAACATCGCATCCCCGTAGCTGAAGAACCGGTAGCGCCCGGCGATCGCATGATGATACGCGGCCAGCACCCGCTCGCGCCCCGCGAATGCCGAGACCAGCACGAGCAGCGTGGACTCCGGCAGGTGGAAGTTCGTGAGCAGCGCATCCGCCGCGCGGAAGCGGTGACCGGGCCGGATGAAGATGTCCGACTCGCCGTCGAACGGAACGAGCCGTCCGCCGGCGGCCGCGGACTCCAGCGCGCGCACGACGGTGGTGCCGACCGCGACGACCCGGCCTCCGCGCGCGCGAGCGGATGCTATCGCCGCGACCGTGGCCTCGGGCACGCGGATCCGCTCCGCGTGCATGCGGTGATCCTCGACGACGTCCGCGCGCATCGGCGTGAAGGTCCCGGCGCCGACGTGCAACGTCACGCGCGCGAAACCGATGCCCTCGCGCTCGAGCCTCACGAGCGATTCGGCGTCGAAGTGCAGCCCTGCCGTCGGTGCGGCCACCGCACCTGGCACCGTCGCGTAGACGGTCTGGTAGCGCTCGCGGTCCGCGGGCTCTGCTTCGCGCGCGACATAGGGCGGCAACGGCACGCTGCCGTGCGCCTCGAAGTACGGCAACGCCTCGCGGTCGAGCTCGAACTCGTGGAACTCGCCGCGGCGGGCGACGACGACGGCGCTCGCGCCCGCGGGCAGCGCGATGCGCGTGCCCGCGGCGAATCCCTTGCTGGCGCGCCCCTGCGCCAGGAAGCGCCTCGCGTCCAGAAGGCGCTCGAGCAGGATTTCGCAGGCGCCGCCGCTCGCCTTGCGGCCCCGGAGGCGCGCCGGCAGCACGCGCGTGTCGTTGAGCACCAGCAGGTCGCCCGGCTGCAGGAGCGTGCCGAGGTCGTCGAAGGCGAGGTCACGGATGGCGCCGCTCGCGCCGTCGAGCACGAGCAGGCGGCTCGCGCCGCGGCGCGGGAGCGGCCGGTCGGCGATGAGTTCCGCGGGCAGCGGGTAGGAAAAGTCTGCGCGGCGCATGGGCCGCGCAGACTAGCACGAAGGGGCGCGCAATCAGGTCGCCGCAGGCTCGCGCGACGGAGGCGGCGGCGGTGCGGGCGGTTTCGGCGGCGCCGCGAAGCGCAGCACGTCGCGCTTCGCGCGCTCCGGGACTTTCGCGTTCAGCGTCTGCGCACGGCGATCACGCAGGATCTTGAGCTCGACCGACTCGCCCGGCTGGTACGAGCGCAGGATGCGCATCGCGTGGGTGCCGCTCTGCGGCTCGCGGCCGCCGATCGAGACGATCACGTCCCCGTCCTTGAGCCCGAACGAGGCTTCGCCCGGCGCACGCGCCACCAGGACGCCCTTGTCGGCCCCGAAATAGCGGCCGAGGTCCGGCGTCAGCGTGACGAGCTCCGCATCGCTCCAGCCGCCCAGCAGCCAGTGCATGTCACCCTCGAGCTCGTGCATCACCGGCATGGCCGGCAGCGGAGGCACGGCCGGCAGTGCCGGCGTGCCGGCAAAGAACACCCGGTCGAGCTCGCGCGCCTCCACCGCCAGCTTGACCGGCTTGCCGTCGCGCTTGAGCCCGAGCTGCACCTTCTCGCCCGGATCTATGGCTTCCATCGCGCGCACGAGCTCGCGGCCCGTCGTGACCGGCTTCCCCTCGATCGCGACGATGACGTCGCCCGCCTTGACGCCGGCCTCTTCGGCAGGACCGCCAGGGCTGACGCTCTCGACGCGCACGCCGCCGCCGTTGGGCTCGACACCGCCGAGGTTGACGCCGAGCATCGCGCGGCGCGGCCCCGGCAGGAAGTACTCGAACTGGCGGAAGGCGTGCGGACCCGCGGCCTCGCCGGACAGCTCCGCGATCTCGCGCGCCGCATCCTCGAGGCGGCGCTGCGCGTCCTGCAGGCGCTGCTCCACCGACGCCCCGGCCTCTTCGGCCGGCGCCGGCGCCGCCGCCGCGGCGAGCAGCACTCCCGACAGCAGTGCAGGCATCCAGTGCTTCATCGTGTCCTCCGTCGAATCAATAGGTGCCGACAGCGTCCGCGTAGCGGACCTGGACCAGCGAGTTCATGACGCCCACCCGCTCGCGCCACAGCTCTTCCGCGCGCTCCGGCGCGTTCGGCTCGAGCACGATGCGGCTCAGGCGGTCGTCGACGAGCGCGAGACGATCCTCGAGCTCGGCGACGGTGAAGGCGGTGCTGCCGCGCAACGCGTGGCGCTCGGGCAGCGCGGCGAGGATTCTCTCCAGCCGCTCGTTCTCGGCGCGCATGTCCGCGGCGACCGCGACGCGCACCGCGGCCTCGGCCGCGGGGCCGCCGGCCAGCGCGCGCTGCGCGGACTGCAGCCAGATGCCGAGCCCCGCGACGACGGCGAGGACGACGGCGGCGAGCGCAACCGGGATGCCGAAATCGAGGCGCGCGTCACGCCCGGCGCGCGCCGCCATCACACCGGCCCAGCCCGACGCGGGCGGCTCGAAACCGGAGAGCCGGGACAGCCGCCCGCCCCACTCGTTCAGGTCGGCGTGCACGGTGCTCCCTCCCCGGCGTGGGCAGGCTCGCCCAGCAGGCCGCGCAGGCGGCGATGCGCACGGGCGAGCTGTGACTTGGAAAAGCTCGGCGTGCGGCCGAGCGCGAAGCCGATGTCGGCGTGCGTGTAACCCTCGACGTCATGCAGCCACACCACGGCGCGCGACAGCGCCGGGAGCGTCATCAGCGCGCGCTCGAGCGCAGCGTCCAGCGGCGCGTCGTGGTCCGCCCCGCCGGCCGGCAGCCGGTCGGCGCCGCCCGGATCCTTGTCCAGCCATTCGAGGCCGCGGTGCCAGGGCGTGCGCAGGTACATCAGGGCACGGTTGACCGCGATCGCGCGAATCCACGCCGGCAGCGGACAGCGGGCCTCGTAGGCGCCGATGTGCTCGATGACGTCGACGAAGGTCTCCTGGAGCAGCTCCTCGGCGATGGCCGGACGCCTCACCAGGCGCCGCAGGAGCGTGTAGATGGCCCCGGCGGTCGCGGCATACACGCCTTCCAGCGCCTTGCCCTCGCCGGCGCGGGCGGCGGCCACCAGGGCCGCTGGCAGTTCGATCTCGGAAATGCGGGTCATCGGCCGCTTAGATGCGCGGGCCGCGGAAAAGGTCGCAGGACGCGGAAATTTCGGGGTGGTGCCGGGAGCGGGAGTCGAACCCGCAAGAATCTTCCGATCCGGTGGATTTTGAGTCCACTGCGTCTGCCAATTCCGCCATCCCGGCCGCAGGGGCGCGAGTATACGGCCGGGCCGCCCGCGCTTGGCAGCCCGCAGCCCTGCGACCACAATGCCGCCGATGAAATTCTGCCCGAGCTGCGCCGCGCCGGTCGCAGAACGCATCCCGGAAGGCGACCACCGACCGCGCGCCGTCTGCACCGCCTGCGGCGCGATCCACTACCGGAACCCGAAGCTGATCGCCGGTTGCGTGCCCGAGCACGAGGGGCGCATCCTGCTCTGCCGCCGCGCCATCGAGCCGCGACGCGGGTTCTGGACCGTCCCGGCGGGATTCATGGAGATCGGCGAGACGCTGCAGCAGGCGGCGGCGCGCGAGTGCCACGAGGAAGCGCTGGCCCGCGTCGAGGTCGGCAGCCTCTGCGCCATCGTCCACGTGCTGCACGCGGAACAGGTGCACGTCCTGTTCCGCGCGCGGCTCGCGGGCGGATTCGGCGTCGGCGTCGAAAGCCTCGAAACGGTGCTGCTCGAGGAGCGCGACCTGCCCTGGGCTGAACTCGCGTTCGCAAGCGTCGAGTTCACGCTGCGCCGCTTTTTCGAGGACCGCGCCGCCGGACGCGAGGGGCTGCACTACCGCACGTTCGCCTGACCGGGCGCCGGCGCCCCTGTGGCACAATGCGCGGCCTCGAAACGCCCCGGAGCCGGAAGCCGCGCATGACGTTCGTCGTCACCGAAGCCTGCATCAAGTGCAAGTACATGGACTGCGTGGAAGTGTGCCCGGTCGACTGCTTCCACGAGGGCCCGAACTTCCTGGTGATCGATCCCGAGGAGTGCATCGACTGCACCCTGTGCGAGCCGGAATGCCCGGTCGACGCGATCTGCTCCGAGGAGGAGGTTCCCGCGGGCCAGGAGGGTTTCCTCGCGCTCAATGCCGAGCTGTCGAAGGGCTGGCCGGTGATCACGCAACGCAAGGAGCCGCCGGCAGACGCCGACGACTGGAAGGACGTGAAGGAGAAGCTCGCGCTCCTGGAGCGTTGAGCTTCAGTTCTTCGCGGTCGCCGCCGCAGGCTCCGCCAGGTAGGCCGCCAGGTAGGCCGCGTTGGCATAGCCCGCGAGGTACTCGCCCTTGTCGGTGAAGATGCCGGGCGTCCCGCTGACGCCGAGCGAGCGTCCGAGCTCGTACTGGGTGGCGACGGGCGTATCGCATTTCTTCGCGCTGACCTTCTCGCCCTTCTTCGCGCGGGTCAGCGCGTCCTTGCGATCCGCGCTGCACCATACGGACTCCGCCTTGGCCCAGGAGTCGCTGCCGGGCCCGCCGCGCGGGAACATGAGGTAGCGCACGCGGATGCCGAGGCGGTTGAGCTCGGCGATCTCGGAATGCATGCGCCGGCAATGCACGCAGTCGACGTCGGTGAAGACCGTGACGGTGTGCTGGGCCGTCCCCTTCGGCTCGAAGACGATCGCATCCTGGTCCTTGATGGCGGACAGGAGTGCCATGCGCCCCTTCTTGCGCACCTCCTCCGTCAGGTTCGCCTTGGAGGTGATGTCGAAGACGTCGCCGTTGACGTAATAGCGGCCGTCCATCGAGACGTAGCCGACTTCCGCGCCCGAGCGCACCTCGTAGAGGCCGCTGATGGGCGACGGCCGGATGTCCTCGACCTTGATCTCGAGGCGCTTGGCGATCTGCGCCCTCACGTCGTCGGGCTTGCCCGCCTGCGCGGCGGCGCCTCCGGCGCAGGCGAGCGCCAGGGCGGCGAAAACGGGCAGGCAGGACGGTCGGATGGTCACGATGCGGGCCTCACGGGTTGTCCGGTACCGCTTTGACCCCGGCGCAGGGGCGCGGTTCGGTCGCGGGCCGCCAGTCTATCAGCCACGCGGGTGGTGCTGCGCGTGCAGTTCCTTCATGCGCTCCCGCGCGACGTGCGTGTAGATCTGCGTCGTCGAGAGGTCGCTGTGGCCGAGGAGCATCTGCACCACGCGCAGGTCCGCGCCGTGGTTCAGCAGGTGGGTGGCGAACGCGTGGCGCAGCGTGTGCGGCGAGAGGTCCTTCTCGATGCCGCCCTTCTTCGCGTAGCGCTTGATGATGTGCCAGAAGGCCTGGCGCGTCATGCGGTCGCCGCGCCGCGTCGGGAACAGGTGGTCCGTCTGGCGGTCGAGCAGGATCTCGCCGCGTGCACCGCGCATGAACTCGGTCAGCCAGCGCACGGCTTCCTCGCCGAGCGGGATCAGCCGCTCGCGATTGCCCTTGCCGACGATGCGCAGGACGCCCTGGTTCAGGTTGACCTGGCCATGGCGCAGGCTCACGAGCTCGGAGACGCGCAGGCCCGTCGCGTACAGCACCTCGAGCATGGTGCGGTCCCGGTGGCCGAGCGGGTCGCTGGTCTGGGGCGCCGCGAGCAGAGAGTCCACCTGCGCCTCCGTCAGCGAGCGCGGGAGGCTGCGGCCGATCTTAGGCATCGCGATCTGGGCGGTGGGGTCTTCCTTGATCGCGCCCTCGCGCACCAGGTGGCGGAAGAAGCGGCGGAAGCTCGACAGCTGCCGAGCGGTCGAGCGCGGCCGCGCGCCCGTCTCGACGCGCCAGGCGATGAACCCGAGCAGGTCGTTGCGCGTCGTGCGATCGAGCGCCGTGCCGCGCTGGCGCAGCCACCGCGAGAGCGCGGTGAGGTCCGCGCGGTAGGCGGCGAGCGTGTTCGGCGACAGGCCGCGCTCCATCCATACCGCGTCGAGGAAACGGACGATCATCGGCTCGACGGCCTCGTCCGACCCGCTGGCCGTTGCGAGTGTCGCCGCGCGCACCGATGTCGAAGATTTCATAGCTGCGCTCATGGACCTGCCCTGCCTCCCGTGGCGGCAGCCCCGCGCTGCCGCGGGATCGCGCGCAGCGGGCTGGTGCGACAGAATGCCGACGCAGTATGGTTTGGCCCGGACGCGGTCAGCGTGACCGGTCTCACAGACGCCCATGACCATTAACATAACCGGAACCAGTTCACAGTACCCGCGGCCCGACCCGTGCCGAGTGCCATGAGCTGGAACCCGCTGCGCCTGGCCTGGGGCCTCTGGGCCCTCCTGCTGGTCGTTCCGGTCGTGCTGCTCGCGGCGCTTCCGATCATCGCCCTGCCCCGCCTCGAATCGCGCCGCAAGGCCGCCGCGGCGGCATGCCGCGCCTATTTCCGCCTCTGCGGCCTGCCCGTGCGGCGCATCGGGCTCGCGCGCCTCCCGCCCGGCGCCTGCGTCATCGTGGCCAACCACGCGAGCTACGTCGACGGCCCGCTGCTATTCGCCAGCCTGCCGCCGCGCTTCGGATTCGTGATCAAGAAGGAGGCAGCGCGGGCTCCGCTCCTCGGCGTGCTGCTGCAGCGGCTGGGCCACCACTTCGTCGAGCGCAGCAACCGCCACGAAGGCGCGGGCGACGCCCGCCGCATCCTGCGCGCACTCGAGAAGGGCGAGGCGGCGGCGTTCTTCCCGGAGGGCACCTTCCATCCCGCAGCCGGGATCGCGCGTTTCCATGGGGGAGCATTCGCCCTCGCGGCGCGAACGGGCCTGCCCGTCGCGCCCGTGGCGATCCGCGGCACGCGGCACGTGCTCGGCGGCGGCCGCACGCTGCCGCGCTGGGGCCGTATCGAGGTCGAAGTCCTGGAACCGCTGCCGCCCGAGTCCGGCGCCGGCGACGCCGCGGTCCGCCTGCGCGACGCGGCACGCGAACATATCGCCTCTGCAGCGCGGGAACCGCTGCTCTGAAGGGGACGCACCCTTTCAAATATGAAGGGGTGCGTCCCCTTCAAAACTGCGGCGCGCGCTACATGTTGCGCCGGTACTGGCCGCCCACCGCGTACAGCGCGCGTGAGATGCGGCCGAGCGAGGCCGACTTGACGGTCTCCATCAGCTCCGCGAACACATTGCCGCCGGCTGCCGCGGCCGCCTGGAGCGCGCGCAGCGCGGGCTCCTGCGTGGCGGCGTGGGCTTCGTTGTAGCCGCGAGTCGAGGCGACCTGCGCCGCCTTCTCCTCCTCGGTCGAGCGGATCAGCTCGGCGTTGCGGATCTCGTCGCCCGATCCGTGCTCCGGCAGGAAGGTGTTGACGCCGACTATCGGCAGGCTGCCGTCGTGCTTCTTGTGCTCGTAGTACAGCGACTCCTCCTGGATCTTGCCGCGCTGGTACATGGTCTCCATCGCGCCGAGCACGCCGCCGCGCTCGGAGAGGCTGTCGAACTCCGCGTACACGGCTTCCTCGACGAGGTCCGTCAGGCGCTCGATCACGAACGAGCCCTGCCACGGGTTCTGGTTCTGGTTGAGCCCGAGCTCGCGCGCGATGATCAGCTGGATCGCGACCGCGCGGCGCACGCTCTCCTCCGTCGGCGTCGTGATCGCCTCGTCGTAGGCGTTCGTGTGCAGGCTGTTGCAGCTGTCGAAAAGCGCGTACATCGCCTGCAGCGTCGTGCGGATGTCGTTGAACTGGATCTCCCGCGCGTGCAGCGAGCGGCCGGATGTCTGCACGTGGTACTTCAGCATCTGGCTGCGCGGCGCGGCGCCGTAGCGGTCGCGCATGGCGCGCGCCCAGACGCGGCGGGCCACGCGGCCGATCACGGCGTATTCCGGGTCCATGCCGTTCGAGAAGAAGAACGACAGGTTCGGCGCAAAGTCGTCCACCTTCATGCCGCGCGACAGATAGTACTCGACGATCGTGAAGCCGTTCGCCAGCGTGAAGGCGAGCTGCGACACGGGGTTGGCCCCGGCCTCCGCGATGTGGTAGCCGGAGATCGACACCGAGTAGAAGTTCCGCACCCGGTTGGCGGTGAAGAACTGCTGCACGTCCCCCATCATCCTGAGCGCGAACTCGGTCGAGAAAATGCAGGTGTTCTGCGCCTGGTCCTCCTTCAGGATGTCGGCCTGCACCGTGCCGCGCACGCGCGCGAGCGCGTCCGCACGGATGCGGGCGTAGGTTTCGGCGTCCACGACGGCGTCGCCGCTGACGCCGAGCAGGCCGAGGCCCGACCCGTCGTGGCCCGCCGGCAGCCCGCCGCGGTAACGCGGCCGCTCGCGGCCCTCGAACAGCTTCGCGATCTTCGCCTCCGCTTCCGGCCAGCGGCCGTTCTCGTGCAGCCACCTCTCCACCTGCTGGTCGACGGCGGTGTTCATGAACATGGCGAGGATGATCGGCGCCGGCCCGTTGATGGTCATCGACACCGAGGTCGAGGGCGCGCAGAGGTCGAACCCGGAGTACAGGCGCTTCATGTCGTCGAGCGAGGCGATCGACACGCCCGAGTTGCCGATGCGGCCGTAGATGTCCGGACGCTCGTCCGGGTCCTCGCCGTACAGCGTGGTCGAGTCGAAGGCCGTGGACAGGCGCGTCGCGTGATGGCCGCGCGCGAGGTAATGGAAGCGGCGGTTGGTGCGCTCGGGCATGCCCTCGCCCGCGAACATGCGTGTCGGATCCTCGTCCTCGCGCCGGTACGGGTAGATGCCGCCGGTGTACGGGTAGGCTCCCGGCAGGTTCTCGGTCAGCAGGAAGGCGAGCTGCGCACCCCAGTCGTCGAAGCGCGGCGCGGCGATCTTCGGCAGGTGCAGGTGCGAGAGCGATTCGCTGAAGTTGGGGCCGCGCACCTCGCGGTCGCGGACCCGGTAGCTGAACTCCTCGGCCTCCGCAGCCTCGCGCCGCGCGGGCCACGCCTTCAGCAGCGCGATGCCCTCGGCGCCGATCTCGTCGAGGGCGGCGTTGTATGCGATGCGCAGCCGGCCGAGGGACGCATCCCCCGTGTCCGCCTCCTTCTCGCCGTAACGATCGAGCGGCGCCGGCAGCGAGCCGTCGCCAAGCGCCGCCAGCGCGCGATGGAGACCGTGCGCGCGGCCCGCGGCTTCCGCCGCTTTCGCCGCCGAATGCCGCGCGCCGCGGCCACCGGCGGCGATCTCGGCCAGGTAGCGCACGCGGGGTCCCGGGATGATGGCCTGCCGCTTCGGCAGCCCGACGGGGGCGAGCCCCGCCGGCTGCCACGCGCGCAGGCGCCCCCACTGCCCGTGCAGCCGCGCGCAGAGCGCGCCGAACAGCGCGTTGACGCCGGCGTCGTTGAACTGGCTCGCGATCGTCGGGAAGACCGGCAGGTCCTCCGGCGCGGTCTTGAAGAGCTTGCGGTTGCGCGCGACCTGCTTGCGCACGTCGCGCAGCGCGTCCTCCGCGCCGCGCTTCTCGAACTTGTTGAGCACGATGAAGTCCGCGAAGTCGAGCATGTCGATCTTCTCGAGCTGGCTCGCGGCGCCGTAGTCGGCGGTCATCACGTACATCGAGAGGTCGACCATGTCGACGATCTCCGTGTCGCTCTGCCCGATGCCCGCCGTCTCGACGACCACGAGGTCGAAGCCCGCCGACTTGAGCAGCTGCACGGTGTCCGAGAGCACCGCGGAGGTCGCTAGGTGCTGGCGCCGCGTCGCGAGCGAGCGCATGAAGATCTGCTCGTGCGCGAGCGCGTTCATGCGGATGCGGTCGCCGAGGAGAGCGCCGCCGGAGCGGCGGCGGGTCGGGTCCATGGCGACGACGGCGACGCGCCGGTCCGGGAAGAAGCGCACGATGCGGTTCAGCAGCTCGTCGGTCAGCGAGGATTTTCCGGCGCCGCCCGTCCCGGTGATGCCGACGACCGGGGGGCGGTTGAGCGTTTTCGAGGCCTGGCCGCGCAGCCGCGTCGCCGCGGATTCGTCGCCCTGCTCGAGGAGAGTGATGGCGCGCGCGAGGTTCACGGGGTCGTCGGCGCTCGCGGCACCGCCGTCGAACAGCGGCCGCAGCGAGGCGCGGACGCGGCGGAAAACGTCCTCGATCATGCCGTCGAGTCCGAGCTTCAGGCCGTCGTCCGGGGTATAGATCTTCTCGACGCCGTAGGCCTCGAGCTCCTCAACCTCGTGCGGCGCGATGGTGCCGCCTCCGCCGACCACGACGCGGATGTGGGCCGCGCCCTCGGCCTTCAGCATGTCGACCATGTAGCGGAAGTACTCGTTGTGGCCGCCCTGGTAGCTGCTCACCGCGATGCCGTCGGCGTCCTCCTGGATCGCCGCGCGCACGATGTCGGCCACGCTGCGGTTGTGGCCGAGGTGGACGACCTCGGCGCCGTGCGCCTGCAGGATGCGGCGGATGATGTTGATCGCGGCGTCGTGGCCGTCGAACAGGGAAGCGGCGCTCACGAAGCGCAGCGGCCCTCGCGCGGCGGCTGCCGCCTTGTCGATCCGCTCGGCAGGGCTGCTCATGGGGAATCTCCGGCGCGACGTCCGCACAGTTTAACGTTGCAATCCGCGGCCCGCGATGCTGTCATTCCGGCAGCCGCTACCAGAACGGGGAGCAGCGCGAAGTGGATCTGGGCCGGGATGTCTGTTCGACGCGCGAGGCGGCCGACCGCCTCGGCGTGTCGCTGCGCACCGTGCAACTGTGGTCCGAGGCGGGGCTGCTGCGCGCGTGGAAAACGCCGGGCGGCCACCGTCGCATCCTCACGGCCTCGGTCGACGAGTTGCTGCAGCGCCGCGAGGGCGTGACCGGCCGCCGCGCGCCAGGCGGCGCCTTCCAGGTGCTGGTGGTCGAGGACGAGCCCGACTTCCGCCAGCTTTTCGAGCTGCACCTGCGCTCGTGGGGGCTGCCGATCCACCTGACGAGCGTGCCGAGCGGCTTCGAGGCGCTGCTGCAGATCGGCGCCTCGCGTCCCGATCTGCTGATCACCGACCTGCGCATGCCCGGCATCGACGGCTTCGAGATGCTGCGCGCGCTGAAAGCGTCGGGTGCGCTCGGCGAGCTCGAGATCATCGTCGTCACCGCGTTGACCGCGCACACGATCACCGAGCGCGGCGGGCTGCCGGAGGGCGTCTCCGTGCTGTACAAGCCGCTGCACTTCGCCGAGCTCAAGCAGCGGCTCCTGGAGTCCGTGGAGCAGTGGCGAGCGCCCGCGGCGGGCTGACGACGGCGCCTGCCGGGGCTCGCGGACACCGGGGCGACAGGCGCTCTTTTGCAGGGCAAAATAGCCCCCATACCGACCAGCAGGACCCGAATCATGGCCAGCGACCCCGTCGTCATCCTGAGTGCCCGCCGGACCCCGATCGGGGCCATGCTGGGCGCCTTTGCCAGCGTGCCCGGACATGCCCTCGGCGCCGCAGCCATGCGCGGCGCGCTCGAAAGCTCGGGGCTCGATCCCGCCCGCCTCGGCGAGGTCGTGATGGGTTGCGTGCTGCCGGCCGGCCAGGGCCAGGCCCCGGCCCGCCAGGCCGCGATCGGCGCGGGGGTGCCCAAGTCGGTGCCCTCCACCACCGTGAACAAGATGTGCGGATCCGGCATGCGGGCCGTGATGTACGGCGCCGACCACATCGCGGCCGGCAGCGCGGATTTCGTGCTGGCCGGCGGGCTCGAGTCGATGACGAACGCGCCCTATCTCCTGCCCAAGGCCCGCGCCGGCTATCGCATGGGCCATGGCGAGATCCTCGACCACATGTTCTACGACGGCCTGCAAAGTCCGTGGGACGGCAAACTCATGGGCTGCTTCGCGGACGCGACCGCCGCCCGCTACGGCTTCACGCGTGCGGACCAGGATGCCTTCGCCGCAGAATCGGTGCGCCGCGCCGTGGCCGCAGTCGAGTCGGGTGCCTTCGCGGAAGAGATCTCGGGCGTCACGATCAAGGACCGCAAGGGCGAGCGCACCGTCGACCGCGACGAGACGCCGTTCACCGTGTCCATCGACAAGATCCCGACGCTCAAGCCGGCCTTCGGCAAGGACGGCACCGTGACCGCCGCGAGTTCCTCGTCGATCTCCGACGGCGCCGCCGCATTGGTGCTGGCGCGGGAGTCGGCGGCCGCGAAGGCGGGCCTCAAGCCGGTGGCGCGCATCGTCGCGCACGCGAGTCACGCGCAGGAGCCCGAATGGTTCACGATCGCCCCGGTCGGCGCAATCCGCACGGCGCTCGAGCGCGCCGGCTGGAAAGCCGGGGACGTGGACCTCTTCGAGGTCAATGAGGCGTTTGCCGTGGTGACGATGGCCGCGATGAAGGACATCGGCATCCCCCACGGGAAGGTCAACGTGAACGGCGGTGCCTGCGCGCTCGGCCATCCGATCGGCGCCACCGGGGCCCGCATCCTGACGACGCTCATCCATGCGCTGCGCCACCGGGGCGGCAGGCGCGGCCTCGCCGCGCTATGCATCGGCGGCGGAGAGGCCACGGCGGTTGCGATCGAGCTCACCTGATCGCCGCGGGAGCCTCGCCCGGGGGCTCGCCGACTTCGGTCGCAAGGTCGATGCCGGCGACCTCGTAGCCACGACGGAAGTCGCGCACGTGCCGGGCCATCCATTCCGCCGCGCGCTTCGCGTCGCGGGCGCGCACGGCCTCCACGATCGCGCCCTGCGCCGCCTCGATGCGCGCGCGTGCCTGCGGCACGCGGTCAATGATCACGGCGAGGCTCGGCTTCAGCAGCCGCAGCAGCGGCTCGTTCAGCAGGTTGAAGACGGGATTCGCACCGGCCTCCGCCAGCGCGTCGAAGAAATCGGCCACGTCCGCGACGGCGGCATCGCGCTCGCCGGCGCGGCGGGCCGCGAAGCGTCCGGCCGTGGCGGCCAGTTTTTTGAGAGCGGCCTGCGACCGGCGCTCCGCCGCGGCGGAGGCGATCCCCGGCTGCACAGCCTGCAGGGCCTCCCACACGTCCACGACCCGGGCGCGATGCAGGGCGAGTGCCTGGGACAGACCGCCGCCCACGGCCTCGCGCGTCGGCCGGGTCACGAACAGGCGCTTGCCGCCGCGCCGGCGGCCGAGCAGGCCCGAGCTCTCGAGCTTGCGAAGCGCTTCCCGCACCGTGGAGCGGTTGACCTCGAACTGCCGCGCGAGCTCGGTCTCCGTCGGCAGCGCCTCGCCTTCCTGCAGCTCACGGCGCAGGATCCGGCTCCGGATGGCCTCGGAAACACGCAGGTACGCGGGCGCGTAGCTCACCGGTTGGAACATGAGTCACCCCTTCGACACGGGCACTTGCCTGTCTGATTGTCGGACAATATGATGCCTTCTGCAAGCCGGGGACCGCCCGGCCGGAGGCGGCATGTTTTCCATCGACTTCGATTTCGAGCTCGGGTCGCGTGTCGACGAGCTGCGCCAGGCGGTCCGCGAGTTCGCGCTGCGACGCATCGCGCCGGTCGCTGACGAGATCGACCGCAGCAACCGCTTCCCGCGCGAGCTGTGGCCGGAGCTTGGCGCCATGGGCCTGCTCGGGATGACGGTGCCGGAGGAATACGGCGGGCTCGGCTTCGGCTACCTCGAGCACGTCGTCGCCATGGAGGAGATCAGCCGGGTCTCGGGCTCGATCGGCCTCTCCTACGGCGCGCACTCCAACCTCTGCGTCAACCAGCTGCGCCGCTTCGGCAGCGACGCGCAGAAGCGCCGCTACCTGCCGCGGCTCGTTTCCGGCGAGGACGTCGGCGCGCTCGCGATGAGCGAGCCCGGCTCCGGTTCCGACGTCGTCTCCATGCGCACGCGCGCCGACCGGCGGGACGGCGGCTACGTGCTGAACGGCTCCAAGATGTGGATCACCAACGGGCCGGAAGCGGACACGGCCGTCATCTATGCGACGATCGAGCCCGGCAGCGGCGCGCGCGGCATCACCGCGTTCGTCGTCGAGCGGGGCACGAAGGGCTTGCGCGCCGCGCAGAAACTCGACAAGTTCGGCATGCGCGGTTCGGACACCTCGGAGCTCGTGTTCGAGGACTGCTTCGTTCCCGAGGCCAACGTGCTCGGACGTCCGGGGGGCGGCGTGGAGATCCTCATGTCGGGACTCGACTATGAGCGGCTCGTCCTGACCGGAGGCCCGCTCGGCCTGATGCGTGCCGCGCTCGACCTGATCGTCCCCTACCTGCACGACCGCGAACAGTTCGGCAAGCCGATCGGCAGCTTCCAGCTGATGCAGGCGAAGCTCGCCGATCTCTACACGGCGAGCAACGCGTCGCGCGCCTACGC
>DATEEF010000075.1:0-4553 GCA_035281265.1 Steroidobacteraceae bacterium | reverse complement strand
GCGCCCGATCGGGCTCTGGTCGATGTCGATCACGCGGTCGATGGCGTCGAGGCCGTCGACGCCCGCGGACGGCGCGGGCTGGTCGGCCGCGAGGTTCAGAGAGCGCGCGACCACGCGGTAGAGCGTGTCGTTCACGAGCGTGCTCTTGCCGGAGCCGGACACGCCGGTGACGCAGGTCAGGAGTCCCACCGGGAAGGCGACGTCGATGCCCTTCAGGTTGTTGCCGGTCGCCTTCCTGAGCTTCAGCTGCTGCTTCGGCTCGTTGCGCCGGCGCCGGTCCGGGATTTCGATGCGCTTGCGGCCCGACAGGTACTGGCCGGTCAGCGAGGCGGGACTCGCCTCGATCTCGCCGGGCGTGCCCTCGGCGACGACGCGGCCGCCGTGCACGCCGGCGCCGGGGCCGAGGTCGACCACGTGATCGGCCTGGCGGATGGCGTCCTCGTCGTGCTCGACGACGATGACCGTGTTGCCGAGGTCGCGCAGGCGATGCAGCGTGTCGAGAAGCCGCTGGTTGTCGCGCTGGTGCAGGCCGATCGAGGGCTCGTCGAGGATGTACATGACGCCGACGAGGCCGGAGCCGATCTGGCTGGCGAGCCGGATGCGCTGGGCCTCGCCGCCCGACAGCGTCTCCGCGCTGCGGTCGAGCGTCAGGTAGTCGAGGCCGACGTCGACGAGGAACCCGAGCCGGTCGGTGATCTCCTTGACGATTTTCGCGGCGATCTTCTGGCGCCAGCCCTCGAGCTT
Source organism: Steroidobacteraceae bacterium (assembly GCA_035281265.1). GTDB lineage: Bacteria > Pseudomonadota > Gammaproteobacteria > Steroidobacterales > Steroidobacteraceae > SCUD01. Next base: position 3,809 of record DATEEF010000075.1, on the reverse strand, counting down.
CAGCTCGTCGAAGAAAGCGAGCGCACGGCGGACGGGCAGGGCGCTGATCGACGGCAGCGACGAGCCGCCCACGAACACGAAGCGGGCGGCCCGGGTCAGGCGCGCGCCGTCGCATTCCGGGCAGCGGCGCGTGCCGAGGTAGCGGGCGAGCTCCTCGCGCACGGCCAGGGACTCCGTCTCGTGGTAGCGGCGCTCGAGGTTCGGCAGGATGCCCTCGAACTTGTGCTTGCGCCGTACCGTGCGCCCGCGGGCGTCGAAGTAGCGGAATTCGACTTCCTCGCCCCCGCTGCCCTGCATGATCACGTCCCGCGCCTTCTGCGGAAGCTGCGCGTAGGGCGCCTCGGGGTCAAAGCGGTAGTGGTCCGCGAGCGCCTGGATCATCTGGTAGTAGTAGGCGTTCCGGCGGTCCCAGCCTCGCACCGCGCCGTTTGCGAGCGAGAGCTGCGGGTTCGTCACGACCCGCTCGGGATCGAAGAACTGCTTGACGCCGAGTCCGTCGCAGCCGGGACAGGCGCCGAAGGGATTGTTGAAGGAGAAGAGCCGCGGCTCGAGCTCCGAGATCGAGTACCCGCAGATGCGGCAGGCGAAGCGGTCGGAGAACACCAGCTCTTCGCGCTTCGGGTCGTCGAGATAGGCGACCCGCGCCGATCCCTCGCCCAGGCGCAGCGCCGTCTCGAAGGACTCCGCGAGCCGCTGCTGGAGGTCCGGACGGACTTTCAGGCGGTCCACGACCGCGTCGATCGAATGCTTCTTCTTGGGGTCCAGCTTCGGCACCGCGTCGAGCTCGACGTACTTGCCGTCGACGCGCGCGCGCACGAAGCCCTTGCCACGCAGCTCCTCGAGTGCCTGGACGTGCTCGCCCTTGCGCCCGGAGATCACCGGCGCAATGAGCGCAATTGCAGTTCCTTCCGGCAGCGACAGCACCTGGTCGACCATCTGGCTCACCGTCTGCGCGGTGAGGTCGAGGCCGTGGTCGGGGCAGCGCGGGATGCCCGCGCGCGCGTACAGCAGGCGCAGGTAGTCGTAGATCTCGGTGACCGTGCCGACCGTCGAGCGCGGGTTGTGCGAGGTCGACTTCTGCTCGATCGAGATCGCGGGCGAGAGCCCTTCGATGGAATCGACGTCCGGCTTCTCCATCATCGAGAGGAACTGCCGCGCGTAGGCGGAGAGCGACTCGACGTAGCGGCGCTGGCCCTCGGCATAGATGGTGTCGAAGGCGAGCGAGGATTTCCCCGAGCCCGAAAGTCCCGTGAAGACGATCAGCCGATCGCGCGGCAGCTCCAGGTCGAGGTCCTGGAGGTTGTGCGTGCGCGCGCCGCGGATGTGGATGGTCTGGCTCATCGGGGCAGCCTGCTAGAATAGCCCGCCCATTCCGGGCATCGCAAAGGGATTTCCTGTGGCCTTGCCGTCGGGCGCGGCACTCCTGCCTGCCGAGCGCCGCGCCGTCGCCGCGCTGGCCGCAATCTACGCGGTCCGTTTATTGGGGCTGTTCCTGCTTTTGCCAGTCCTCGCGCTCTACGCGGGCGGATTGCCGGGCGGGACGCCGCTGCTCGCGGGGCTCGCGGTCGGCGCTTACGGCCTGACGCAAGCGCTGCTGCAGATTCCCTTCGGCGTCTGGTCAGATCGCCGGGGGCGTAAGCCCCTGATCGCCGTCGGACTCGTCCTGCACGTCGCGGGTTCCGCGCTTGGCGCGCTCGCGACGACGGCCGGTGCGCTCGTCGCGGCGCGCATCGTGCAGGGCCTCGGCGCCGTATCGGGTCCGGTCACGGCGTTTCTCGCCGACCTCACGCGGCCTGCGGTCCGCACGCGCGCGATGTTCGCGATCGGCCTCAGCATCGGTGCCTCGTTCGTGATCTCGCTGGTCGCGGGTCCCTTGCTCGCGTCCGCGATCGGCGTCGCCGGCGTCTTCTGGCTGATCGGCGTGCTCGGCCTGGTCGCGCTCGGCCTCGTCGTGTTCGCCTTGCCCGCCGAGCCGCCGGCGCGCGATCGCGCGCGACGGGGCGACTGGCGCGATGCGATGACACGTCCGCTCGCCCCGTACTACGCCGGCGTCTTCGTGCTGCACCTGTCGCTGACCGCGGCGTTCATCGCCGTCCCGCACGTGCTGCGCGACCTGCACGGGATCGCCGCTGCGCGGCACTGGCTCGTCTACCTCGGCGTATTCGCGACCTCGGTCGCGCTGACCGTGCCGCTCGTCCTCTGGTCCGAGCGCAACCGACGCGGGGGACGCGCGGCGTTCGTGGGTGGCGTCGCACTCACGGCAGCGCTGGCCTCGCTCATCGTCGCGCAGGCGCACTTCGGGGCCCTGCTCGCGGCGCTCGTTGTTTTTTTCGGCGCCTTCAACTTCCTCGAGGCGCGCCTTCCCGCGGCCCTGACCGAAGCGGCGGGCGAGTCGCATCGCGGCGCGGCCCTCGGCGTGTTCGCGACGTGCCAGTTCGCGGGCGCCTTTGCCGGCGGTCTGGCCGGCGGCGCGCTCCTCGGAAGTCGCTGGCATTACACGGGCATCTTCGTATTCGCCGCCGTCGCCGTGCTCTCCTGGCTGCCGCTCGCGCGAGCGCCGGTTTCCGCGCCGATTCACTCGCGCTTGTAGCGCAGGGTCACCGTCAGGCGCAGCGACCAGTCCGGGGCACCGTCCGGGTCGCCCGCGAAGGATGCGACGCAGTGCGTGCCCAGGTGCGGCAACTCGCATGACCCTCTCATTTCGCGAAGCGGGGAAAGAGCTTGAGCGCGTTATCGCGATCGATCGCCTTGCGCCACTTCGCGTCGAGCAACGTGCTGGACTCGATCGCGGCGACTTCGCGCTGCGTGATGATCTCGGGCGCGAGCGGCCAGTCGCTGCCGAACAGGACGTGGTCGGGTTTCGCGAAGTTCTGCAGCGCCGCGAACACCGCTTCCGAAGTCGAGAGGGCGGTGTCGTAGTAGAGGTTCTGCAGGTAGTGGACCGTGCCCTTCGGCACGCGGGCCGCGACTCTCGGGTCGAGTTCCCCGAGCCGCATGCGAAAGTGGATGTACGGGATCATCGCGCCGGCATGACTGACGATCCAGCGGATTCGCGGGTAACGCTCGAACACGCCGTTGAACAGGAGCTGGCCGACGGCGCGCGAGGTGTCCGCCATGAACTCGACGAGCCCGTAGGGGAGGTCCAGCTTCGGCACGTTGGCACCGGGAGGAGCCGTGTCCGGGTGGATGAGCACGATGGCGTCGCGCTCGTTCAGTACCTGCATCAGCTCCTCGTACGCGGAGTCGCCGAGGTACTGCTCGCCTTGGCTCGCGAAAAGCACAACGGCGTCGAGCTTGAGCTCGTCGAGAGCGTAGATGGCCTCCTTGCACGACGCGGCGACGTCCGGCAGCGGCAGCGTCGCCATCGTGCCGTAGCGCTTCGGGTACTGCTGCATCACGAGCGCCGCGTATTCGTTTGCGTACGTGGCGAGATACCTGGACTTCTCGATGTCGCCCCAGTAGGTCGAGGGGGCGGTAGAAGCGATCGCAACCTCGATGCCGTTGCGGTCCATCACCTTGATGCCGATTTCCGGCGTCCAGCGCGGCACGTCGGGACCGCCGGTCCAGGTGGGATGATTGGCGTTGAGCCACTCGATGAACTTCGGCGGCTGCAGGTGGTGATGGACGTCTATGCGGCGGGGATTCGGGTTCGTGGTCATGACTGCGTTTCCTTGCGTGAGGGATTGAGTTACCAGCGATAGCTCAGGCCGATCGCCGGCCCGTCGAGGTCCAGGTCTTCGAGTCGGCTGTCGGCGTCGAACTCGTAGCGGAAGTAGCGCCAGGTGCCGATCACCTCGAACCGGTCGAAG